>CALXPP010000011.1 GCA_944390345.1 uncultured Clostridia bacterium | reverse complement strand
ATAAAATATGCAAATAGCTATAGAGATAAATATACATCAACGATAATTTACATAAAGTAAAAAATTAAAATTAAATTGTAAATCGAGATAAGACTAAAATTAAAGTTTAAGCTTTAAATAAAGCAGTTTTTGTATTAAAACTTTTTAACAGATATAAAAAACTAAAAGATTTTTAATAAGTAAATATATAAAATTTAAACGAATCTAAAGTTTAATTTATATAAAAATGAATTTGTAAATGAAATGAATTTAATAAAAAAAGAAATAGAGAAAATTAAAAAAAATAATTAAAATAAATAATAAAATAAATAATAAAATAAATAATAAAATAAATAATAAAATAAATAATTAAATTTAAAACAAATATAAAAAATAGTTAATAAGGCTTAAAAATTAATTAATATAATAAAAATATGAATAAAAATAAAGGCATAAAGGACCAAAAAGATTTCTATAAAACATTAAAGAAATAATTAAATAATATATACTAAAAAATTATTTTATAGGCAAAAAAAATTGATAATAAAAAGGCTTTAATATATATAAGATATTAATATAAATTTGCAGAGAGAAATGTATAAAGTATTTATAAATTTTAGTACTATAAAAAAACAAAAGTTCTTTTTATAAAAAGCTATTAAAATTATTAGGAAAATAGGCTATTTTATATATAAAAAAATACTTGAAAGGCTTGGGAAATCTATAAAAAGCTGAAAATATATAGAAGTATAAAATTGTTTACATAAATTATTGAAAATAGGGTTTAAAATAGTTAAAATTAATAATATTTTAAATAGAAAAATTATACAAAAAACATCAAATTGACAAGCTATTTATACATTAACAAATTGACAAAATATACAAAAAATAAAAAATATTTTGTTAAAGTAAAAGTCTAAAAAATTATAAAAATGAGTTAAAAAATAGCAAATAAAATATAAAATTAGAGAAAATTATTAGTAAAAAAGGAATAAATTATAAAAAAACCAATAAAAATTGTCAGAAAAACAATATCTGTAAAAGTCTATGAAAAATTTAGCTGGAAAGAATATAAATAGAAATTAGAAAAAGAGTAATAGAGAGAACATTTAAAAAATATTCAATAAGACAAAAAGTAAAGGCTTTATAAAGAGTGGAGAAACGATATAAGGCATGGGATATAAATAAAATATGCAAATAGCTATAGAGATAAATATACATCAACGATAATTTACATAAAGTAAAAAATTAAAATTAAATTATAAATCGAGATAAGACTAAAATTAAAGTTCAAACCTTAAATAAAGCAGTTTTTATGTTAAAACTTTTTAACAACATTAAATAAAAAGATATTTGAATCAAATTTTAAGGAGAAAAAAATTGATGAAATTAATAATCAAATTATATTTTTTATAAAAAAATATACAAATTATAATAAAAAAATATATCTCTAAATTTAATGTAGAGATATATTTTTTTATTAATTTATTAATTTATTAATTTATTATTTTATTTTTTTACTTTATTTTTAGTTTTATTTTCTTTTTGTATTTCTTCATTATTTTGACTATCAACAATATTTTCAATTTCGATAGCTTTTTTAGCTTTTCTTTTCTTTTTTAGATTATCCTTTGCAACAGTTGTTAATAATTTAATTCTATTAGTTTGATTTGTTTCACTAGCACCAGGATCGTAATCAATAGGAGAAATATTTGCATAAGGATATTTTTCTCTAATAGTTTTAATAACGCCTTTTCCTACAACATGATTAGGTAAACAAGCAAATGGTTGAACACAGACGATATTTGGTATATCGTGTTCTATATATTCAATCATTTCTGCAGTTAAAAACCAACCTTCACCAGTTTGATTTCCTATTGAAAGAATATCTTTTACTTTGTCTTCAAGTTCCCAAATATTGCAAGGAGGTAAATAACCTTTTTTTGAATGTTGTAGAGCAATTCTAGTATCTTTTTCTAATAAATCAATTAAATCTATAGCTATTTTAAATATCTTAGATTTTGTTTTATCTGTATTCAATAAAGTATTGAAAGTAATTTTATGTGTAGCTATAAATTTAACAAATCCCATAAAATCTGGAGCTACAACTTCAGCACCTTCATTTTCTAAAACATTTACAACAAAATTATTTCCAAATGGATGATACTTAATCAAAACTTCTCCAACGATTCCTACACGAGGCTTTTCAACAGAAGTATCTAATTCAATTTTTTCAAAGTCATTTACCATTTCGTAAATACTATTTTTAAATTCTTGTAGACTAGATTTTCTAACTAATTTTTTACATTTTTCCATCCATTTCTCATAAAGATTTTGTGTTTCACCTTTATTTACTTCATATGCTCTATTTTTATACAATAATTTTTGTAATAAATCTCCATAAATAACACATTTTAATAATTTTTCTATCATAGCTGGAGTAATTTTAAAACCAGTATTTTTTTCCATTCCAACTACATTAAAACTAATTACTGGTACTTGAGGAAAACCAGCATCTTTTAGAGCTTTTCGAATGAAACCTATATAATTTGTTGCTCTACAACCACCACCAGTTTGAGACATTATTAGAGCTGTTTTATTTACATCATATTTACCAGATTGAAGAGCCTCAATCATTTGACCTGTAGTTAGTATAGAAGGATAACAAGCATCATTATTGACATATCTTAAACCAGTTTCAACTGTATGTTCTGTACAATCCCTTAATAAATGAACATTATATCCCAAAGATTTTACTGCTGATTCAATAAGTTCAAAATGTATTGGTATCATCTGAGGAATAAGGATAGTATAATTTTTCCTCATCTCTTTAGTAAATGCAATTTTATGTATATCATAATTTCCATTATCTTTTGGAATGTCATTTAATTCTTTTTTAGTTTTTATCCTTTTGTTCATGCTAGCAAGTAAAGAGCGTATACGAATTCTAATTGCTCCTAAATTATTTACTTCATCAATTTTTATTAAAGTATACATATTGTCATAACTTCTTAGTATTTCTTCTACTTGATCTGTAGTAACAGCATCAACACCACATCCAAAAGAGTTTAATTGTACTAATTCTAGAGAGTCATTTTTTCCAACATAATCAGCAGCAGCATAAAGTCTTGAATGAAATGTCCATTGATCTACTACTCTAATTGGTCTTTTTAATTCTCCTTTCCAAGCTACGCTGTCTTCTGATAAAACACATAATCCTAAAGAAGTAATTAAAGTATCTATGCCATGATTTATTTCTGGATCAACATGATAAGGTCTACCAGCTAATACTATACCTCTTAAGTCATTATCTTTCATATATTTAAGAACTTCTTCGCCCTTATCTCGTACATCTTTTTTAAATTGTTGATATTCCTTTTCTGCAGCTTCCGCAGCCTCTGTTAACTCCGATTTTTTAAAATTATATTCTTTAAAACAATCTAATTCTTGAATAATTTTTATTAAATTCTTAGTATTATCTATTGGTAAAAATGGATTTATGTATTTTATTTTCTTTAAATCTTCGACATTATTTTTTATAACTTCTGAGTATGAAATTACAATAGGACAATTATAATGATTATCAGATTGCTCATTTTCTTTCCTAGAATATGGAACACAAGGATAAAATATAGTTTTAATTCCTTGCTCTATTAAACTTTCAATATGCCCATGCGCAAGTTTTGCAGGATAGCAAACAGATTCTGAAGGCATTGATTCAATACCTTTTTCATAAGTTTTTCTATTACTTTTTTCAGAAATTATTACACGAAATCCTAATCTTGTAAGAAAAGTAAACCAAAATGGATAATCTTCATACATATTTAATACTCTAGGAATTCCAATGGTTCCTCGAGTAGCTTCTTCTTCAGAAAGAGGCTTATATTCAAAAAGTCTTTCAAATTTATATTTATATATATTTGGTAAATCCTTTTTTTCTGATATATTTCCAGCACCTTTCTCACAACGATTTCCAGAAATAAATTTTTTACCATTTGCAAATGTATTAATGGTTAATTGACAATGATTTTCGCATCCATTACATCTAGTATGTCTAACTTTAACTTCTAATTTATCTAGCTCAGTTGCTTTTAATATTGTTGAGTAATATTCCATATCTAAATTGCTTTGATATTGTTCCTTAGCAAGTAGTGCAACACCATATGCCCCCATAAGACCAGCAATATCAGGACGAATGACTTCTTTTCCTACAATTAATTCAAAAGCTCTTAAAACAGCATCATTATAAAAAGTTCCACCTTGTACAACTATATGATTTCCAAGTGTTTTAGTATCACGAACCTTCATTACTTTTTGTATAGCATTTTTTATAATAGAATAAGATAAACCACTTGAAATATCTCCTACAGAAAAGCCTTCTTTTTGTGCTTGTTTTATTTTAGAATTCATAAATACAGTACAACGAGAGCCTAAATCTACAGGTGTTTTTGACTCTATAGCTGCTTTTACAAAATCTTCAATTGGTAGATTTAAGCTTTTAGCGAAAGTTTCTAAAAAAGAACCGCAACCAGAAGAGCAAGCTTCATTTAACATTATGTTGTCGATAGCATTATCTTTTAGTTTTATGTATTTCATATCTTGACCACCAATATCTATAATGCTAGTAACATTTGGCATAAATTCTTTTGCAGCTGTATAATGAGCTATTGTTTCTATTTCGTTTAAATCTACATTTAGACCTGTTTGAATTAATTTTTCTCCATAACCTGTAACACCACTATATCTTAATTTTGCTGTTTTCGGTAAAACTTTATATAGTTTTTTTAGCATACTAACAACGCTTTTTAAAGGATTTCCACCATTACTTCCATATAAAGAATACAAAAGAGCACCATTACTATCTATAAGAACAAGTTTAGTTGTTGTTGAACCAGCATCAATACCGATATAGCAATCTCCAGAATAATTTTCTAATGTATTTCTTTTAACTTTATCTTTATCGTGTCTTTCTTTGAACTTCTTATAATCTTCCTCTGTTTCAAATAAAGCTGGAAGTGGTTTGCTTTCTGTAAATTTAGAATTTTTAAAGTTTTTTAATTTATTTTGTAAATCTTTGTTAGTAAAAGATTTTGTTTCCATAGAATTTATAGCTGCACCAGTTGCTACTAATAAATGAGCATTTTCTGGAACTATAATTTGATTTCCCTTTAAATTTAAAGTCTCTATAAATCTTTGCCTTAATTCTGATAAATAATTTAAAGGACCGCCTAAGAAGGCTACATTTCCACGAATAGGTCTTCCACAAGCAAGCCCACTTATAGTTTGATTTACAACTGCCTGAAAAATTGAGGCAGCGATATCTTCTTTTCTAGCACCTTCATTAAGCAAAGGTTGAATATCTGTTTTAGCGAATACTCCACAACGAGAAGCAATTGGATAAATGGTTTCGTAGCTCTTAGCTAATTCATTTAAACCAGCAGTATCAGTATTTAATAAAGATGCCATTTGATCTAAGAAAGCACCAGTACCACCAGCACAAGTTCCATTCATTCTTTGTTCTATAAACTTATCAAAATAAATAATTTTAGCATCTTCACCACCAAGCTCAATAACTACATCTGTTTGAGGAATTAAATTTTCTACAGCTGTTTTACAAGCAATTACTTCTTGTATAAAAGGTATTTTTAATATTTTAGCTATATCTAAAGCCCCAGAACCTGTAAGAAACATAGTAAAAGTTTGATTTGGATAATCTTTTGCAAGTTTTGAAAGGACTTCAAATAAAGTATTTTTTGTATCTGAAAAATGTCTAGTGTAACTAGAATATAATATCTTTTTACTTTCGTCTAAAACAACAATTTTTATTGTTGTTGAGCCTATATCTAAACCGACATGTAATATATTGTTCATATTAAAACCTCTTTTTTCTATAAAAATTCATTTATATCTTATAACCTTTAGACCAATTTGTCAATGTCGAAAAATGCCAAATTTGATAAAAAATAAAGTGCTAACAAAGAGATTTTTAGTTTGTTAGCACTTTATATAAAGAAAACTTATTTTTTACATAAATAGTACATATCTTATTACAAACCAATAATGGCAAGCACTTCCAAGCATTACAAAAATATGAAAGATCTCATGAAAGCCAAAACCTTTCCATTTTGTTTTTGGTATTTTTAATGCATAAATAATACCACCTATTGTATAGAATATACCTCCAGCTACTAGCCAAATTAATGATTTTAAATTATTTGCTTCTTTAAATACTTGTATTAAAGGATAGATAGCAATTATAACAACCCAGCCCATAATAATGTAGATTGTTGTAGTAATAGATCGTGGAGCTTTAATCCATATTGCAGAAAGAATAGTTCCAAGAACTGCGAGTCCCCAAATTACTCCAAACAAACTCCAACCCCAAGGACCTCTAAGAGATACTAAGCAAACAGGAGTATAACTAGCTGCAATTAAGATATATATCATAATATGATCAAATTTTCTAAATACAGTTATACCTTTTTCGCTTATATTTAGCCAATGATATAAGGTACTAAATAAATATAAAAGAAATAGCCCAACTCCAAAAATAGTAAAAGAAACCACATGATAAGCATTACCATATATTGCAGCAAATACAATAAGTAATACTAATCCTACTAGAGAAAGTGCAGCTCCGATACAATGAGTAAGACCGCTTACTAAATCTCTAACTTTTGCCATAATTACCTCCTTAATATAATACTAATATAATACAATACAATTTATACTTTGTCAATTGTTTGTTAAACTATATAATCTGGTTTTTAAAACTAATATATTAACAGGAATAAACTATCACTTAAAGAATATAGTGTACAAGGAGGTAGAAAATTATGCATAAAAAGGTTTTAATAGTATTAATTATTATTGTTTTATTTATTATTGCAATGGTAGCTTTTGTTATAAGTAAAACAGAAACTGAAATTGTTCCAGAAGGAGAAATTGAAAATATTGATTTAAGGAAAACTATTATTAGTTTATATTTTCAAGATAAGGAATCGAAAAGTCTAAAGATAGAGACTAGATTAATAGATGCAAAAGATTTATTAAAAAACCCATATAAAACTTTAATAGAGATGTTAATAGAGGGACCAGAAAACGATATGTTTGAAACAACTATTCCAATGGGAACGAAAGTTATTAGTACAGAACTTAAAGGAAATTGTTTAACAATTAATTTATCTAAAGAATTTTTGGAAAATACAGGAGACACTGTTCAAAAAAGTAATTCTCTTTATCAAATAATAAATACAGTAACAGAGCTTACAGAAGTAAATAGTGTTAAATTTTTAATTGATGGTGCAGAAAGTGATGGCTTTATAGAAGACGGTATTTCTCTTAAAAATGAATTTGTAAGGATGGGAACCTAGAAATAATTTACTTTTTTTAAAAAATGTAATATAATAATTCAAATTTAATTATAGGATTGAAAAATGATAGAAATAAATTTAAAAGAAAATGAAAGAATAGATGATTTAGAATATGCTGGATTAAGAATAATACAAAATATAACCGGTTTTTGTTTTGGTATAGACAGTATATTATTATCTGATTTTGCTAAAGAAATAAAAGATAATTCAGAGGTAATGGATATTGGTACTGGAACAGGCATAATATCAATACTTTTGAGCAAAAAAGCAAATACTCGTAAAATATATGGTATAGAGATACAAGAAGAAGTAGCTGATATGGCCAAAAGAAGTGTAAAACTTAATAGCTTAGAAGATAAAATATCTATTATAAATAAAAATATAAAAGATATATTTGAAGAATTTGCGCCAAATACAATGGATGCAATTGTAACTAATCCACCATATAGAAAAATAAATACAGGAGCTATAAATGACAATATAAAAAAAATAATATCAAGGCACGAAATAGAATGCAATTTGGAAGATATAATAAGTATAAGCTACAAATTATTAAAAAGCAAAGGTGAATTTTATATGGTACATAGAGCAGAAAGAATAGTAGACATTTTTTATTTACTTAGAAAATATAAATTAGAGCCAAAAAAAGTAAGGTTTGTTCAAGCTTATGTAGATAAATCACCTAATTTAGTTTTAATAAAAGCTATAAAAGATGCTGGAGAAGAACTAAGAATAGAAAGACCATTAATAGTATATAAAGAAGAAAATAAATATAGTGATGAGATTTTAGAAATTTATAATAAGAAACATTAATAATGAAAAGAGGAAAAAATGAAAGGAAAATTATATTTAGTAGCAACACCAATAGGAAATTTAGAAGATATAACTTTGAGAGCTTTAAAAGTTTTAAAAGAAGTTGATTTAATTGCTGCTGAAGACACTAGACATACTTTAGGACTATTAAATCATTTTGAAATTAGCAAACCACTTATTAGTTACTATAAAGAAACTGAAAAAAGTAAAAGTCCGATATTACTAGAAAAACTATTAAATGGTACTAATATAGCTCTTGTTTCTGATGCTGGAACTCCTGGAATATCAGACCCAGGAGAAGAAATAGTGAAAGAAGCAATAAAAGAAAATATAGAAATAATTCCAATTCCTGGAGCTTGTGCATTTGTAAATGCTTTAATAGCTTCTGGAATGAATACTAAGGAATTTTCTTTTATAGGTTTCTTATCTTCAAATAAAAAAGAAAAGAAGGAAAAATTAGAGGAATTAAAATATGATACTAAGACTCTTATTTTTTATGAATCTCCACATAGATTGGAGAATACATTAAAAATTATGCAAGAAATTTTAGGGAATAGAAAAATTGTTTTGGCAAGAGAACTTACAAAAGTTCATGAAGAATTTATTAGAGGGACTTTATCCACAGTTATTGAACAAATTGTGGATATAAAAGGCGAATTTGTTGTTTTACTTGAAGGTAATTCTACTTCAAAACAGCAAAAACAAATATTGGATTTAAATAAGCTAAGTTTAGAGGAACACTATAAATATTATGAAAAAAAAGGCATGGATAAAAAAAATATTGTAAAACAAATTGCTAAAGATAGGAATGTTAGTAAAAATGAAATATATCAATATTTTTTGTAAAAGATTAGTAAATTATAAATAAGTATAATATATGAAATTTATTCTTTAAAAAGAAAAAAACTTGTTTTCATATTAAATTAAAAACGCCATATAATTTAACGAGGTAGGTCTATGTTAAATTATATATGGTGTTTTTTTATATTAATTGCAGTTTTTTATAGTATAATAATGGGAAATTTTCCAGAACTTAATAATTCTATATTTTCGTCAATTCAAAGTACTGTTGAGTTATGTGTGAGTTTATTAGGTGCAATGTGTTTTTGGAGTGGAATTATGAATATAATTGCAAATACAAGTATTCAGCAAAAACTACAAAAAGCAATTAAACCAATTAATAATTTTTTATTTCCTAAATTAAATAAAGATAGTAAAGCATATCATTTTATTTCCTTAAATATGGTAACAAATTTGTTAGGACTAGGAAATGCCGCAACTCCAACTGGACTTCAAGCAATGGAAGAGATGAATAAGAATATTAAAGAAGAAAAAGAGCTTTCAGATGAAATGATAATGTTTATAGCAATTAATACAGCTTCTCTTCAATTAATACCAACAAATGTTATTACAATCAGAAGTAGTTTAAATTCAGAAAATCCAGCAGAAATAGTTGTTGGTGTTTGGTTTTGTAGTATTGTTACTTTTATTGCTATTGTTTTACTAGTTAAGATATATTTAAAACTTAGAAAGAGGAAAAATAAATGAGTTTTATTTTGTATTTAGGAAAAGTTATTACACCAACTATTTTAACTATTGCTGTAATTTATGGATTAATAGAAAAGAAAAATGTTTTCGAATTATTTTTAAAAGGTATTGTAGATGGAGAAAAAATTATTATTAAATTATTTCCTACATTATTAGCTTTATTAGTAGCGGTAGGAATGTTAAATAGTTCTGGTATAATAGAATTTATTTCAAATAAAATAATAGATATATTTCCTTTTATAAAAGTTTATAAAGAACTTTTACCATTTATATTACTTAGACCGATATCTGGTAGTACATCTTCTGCGATAGGAACTGATTTAATGCAAAAGTTTGGAGTTGATAGTAGTTTAGGAATATTAGTTTCTTTAATTATGGGGTCTACAGAAACAACTATTTATGTTGTATCTGTTTATGGATCAAAAATAGGAAAAAAAAATATGAAACCTGTTTTAATACTTGGACTTCTAGGAGATTTAATTTGTGTTTTAAGTAGTATTTTATATTTTAATCTATTTTATTAATATTATTGTTAAATTTTTTTATATAGGTTAAAATATTAATTAAAGGTAAAGGAGGTACATAAAATGTTATATTTAAAGGCTGCAAATTTAGAAGATGAAGACAAGGAGTATGAAGCAATAATAAAATTCCCAGAAGATGAAAATGGTTTTAAAAATCAGTATTTTAATGTGTCTAAAGAAAAATTTAAAAATGATGTATTACCAAAATTAATAAATAATGCTAAAGGAATAGATTTAAAAGAAGGTTGGGTACCTTGTACATATTATTTTTTATGGAAAGATGAAGAAATTGTTGGCTTATATAAAGTGAGACATTGCCTAAATGAGAGACTAAAAAAAGAAGCTGGACATATAGGATACGGAATAATTAAAGAATATAGAGGAAAAGGGTATGCTACAGAAGGTTTAAGACTAGCTATAGAAGAATTGAAAAAGATAACAAATGATAATGAAATATATTTATTTTGTAATACTGATAATATAGCATCTTTAAAGGCGCAACTAAAGAATGGTGCTTATATAGTAAAACAAGACAAATCTAAAACTCATACAAGAATAAAAATAAAAAGTGAATAATTTCACTTTTTATTTTACATTTATTAAATTACTAGGAGAAAATCTATTAGCAACACTTAAAGATATTTCGTTCATATCTATATTTTGTTCCATAAGTTCTTCTGCAACTGTTTGATAAGCTAGTTCAGGGAAATTATTTTCTTTACTTAAATGACCTAACATAACTGTCTTTAAATCTTTTTGCATAAGATATCCTATGGTTTTTCCAGCTGTTGAATTTGATAAATGACCTTTTGGACCAGCTATTCTTTGTTTTAATAAAAATGGATATTTTGAAACTTTTAGTATTTCTGGATCGTAATTAGCTTCTAACAATATAAAAGAACTATTTTTTAAATTTTCTAAAATAATATTATCCATATGTCCTAAGTCTGTAGCGATACTAAGTTTCTTTTTTCCAGAATATATATTAAAGCCACAAGGATTTGCTGCATCATGAGGTGTGGAAAAGGGATGAATTAATAAATTTCCTATCTCAAAATTATTTTCATTTTCAAAAAATTTTTGATTTTCTTTACTTATTTTATTTGCTTGCGTCTGCATTGCTTGCCAAGTTTCAAAATTAGCATATACTGGTATATTGTATTTTTTTGAAATAGATCCTAAACTTTGAATATGGTCTGAATGCTCGTGAGTTACTATAATAGCATCAATGTCTTCAATATTTTTATCTATTGAAATTAAGCCATCACAAACTTTTTTTCCACTAGTTCCACAGTCAACTAAAATTTTTGTAGACTGTGACTCAACAAATAGGCAGTTTCCAGAACTGCCACTATATAGACTACAAAAATTTAACATACTTTCATTTCCTCTTGTGTTTCTACTCTTTCTATTTTAGCGCCTAGTTTTTTAAATTTTTCTTCTATGTTTTCGTATCCACGGTCGATATGATTTAGATTATAGATCTCTGTTACACCTTTTGCAACAATACCAGCAATAATAAGAGCAGCTCCAGCTCTTAGATCTGTAGCATAAACAGGAGCACCAAAAAGTTCTTTTACACCTTCAAATACAGCAGTTTTTCCGAGAAGCTGTAATTTTAGCACCCATTTTATTAAGCTCAGCAGTATATTGGAAACGAGATTCCCAGATACTTTCATTTATAATACTGGTTCCATTTGCAAGAGAAAGTACTACGCCCATTTGAGGTTGTAAGTCTGTTGGAAAGCCAGGATAAGGTAATGTTTTTATAGTAGCTTTATGAGGTCTTTCATCGCACCATACTCTTAAATGATCGCCATTTGCATCTACTTTTCCACCAATTTCTACAATTTTTGCAATAATAGATTCCAAGTGTTTTGTTATACAGTTTTTAACTATTATATCTCCTCGAGAAGCAACAGCAGCAAGCATAAAAGTTCCTGCTTCTATTTGATCTGGAACTACTGAATATGTAGCATTTCCTTTTAATTCTTTTACACCATTTATTTTAATCATATCCGTTCCAGCACCACGAATATCAGCACCCATTGTATTTAAAAAGTTTGCAACATCAACTATATGAGGCTCTTTTGCAGCATTATCAATAATTGTAGTCCCTTCTGCAAGAACACTAGCTAACATTACATTTATAGTTGCACCAACAGAGACTACATCCATATATATAGAAGTTCCTACTAATTTTTTTGTTGAAGCTGTAATATTTCCTTGAGAAACTTCTACGGTTGCTCCAAGAGCTTCAAATCCTTTTATATGCTGGTCAATTGGTCTTTGACCAAGATTACAACCGCCAGGAATACCAACTTGTGCTTTATGGCATCTACCAAGCAAAGCTCCAATAAGATAATAAGATGCTCTAAATTTTCTAGTTATATCTAAAGGTGCATTAAAACAATTTATATTTCTTGTATCAATAGTTACTTCATGATTAGTGTTCCATGTAATTTTTGCTCCTAAATCTTTTAATATATCACAATATAATTTTACATCACTTATATTAGGAAGGTTGTCTATAGTGCAAACACCATTAATAAGTAAAGTTGCTGGTATTATAGCAACTGCAGCATTTTTTGCACCACTAATTACAACTTCACCTTTTAAAGGAGTTTTTCCTGTAATTACTAATTTTTCCAAAATAAATACCCCCATTTATATTAATATGAATTAAAAAACTCACAATAAGTCATTATATTCATTGCAACTATATCATAAAGTTTATTTTTTTACAATACATTTTTTTATTCTTAAATTTATCTTTTTAATTACATATTTAAAAGACTTGAAAGAGCTAGTTTTTAGATGCTAAACTAGTATTAATTTTATTAAATTTTTCATTTATTAATTCTATAATTTTAAATTTAAAATTCATCTCTTTAGAATTTTCAGAGATTAAAGAAAATTCTTCCTCTGTTAAATTTTCTTTTAATATATCACTATCATCTTCTTCTAAAACACCAGAAGAAATATCTACAAAACAAAGCGGTGGAAATAAACTACACCACCAATTTCTTCCGGTTTGCATTGCCTATTTTTATTTGTAAGGCATCATAGTAGCCAGCCGGTAAAGAAATATTTGCGTAGTTTTTTGTTGGAAAATAAAAATTTCCGATTTCAATTTCAACTTTATAGTCATATCCAGATTCTTTAATTATTTTTTCTGCAATTTCTTTTAGAGTATTTGTATTGTTTTTACAAAAATTAATTACATCTGTTTTTGAAGAAGAATTTTTATTAATCTTTTCCATATAATCTATAATGCCATCACGAACCTTTAATTTTAAGTTTTGATCTTCTTTAGAATCACTATTTGCTAAAATATGAAGTCTAAAAATATTTGCACTTAAATCATTAAAAACATTATTTGCATAAGAAGTGATAGTTACTAAAAGAAAAGAAATAAAAAGTACCAAAATTATAAAACTTTTTTTAAAAAAATTTTTCATATTTTCTCCTTAATTTTATAAAATTTGTTATAAAAAACAATAATTTCTATAAAATTCATTATGAACCAAAAATTAAATTTTATGCATGTCGAAAAAGGAAATACGAAAGGAATTGACCATATAAAATGAAAATGATAAAATTTGAACAGTCAAATATATGGAGGTTAAAAAATGGATAGAGTATGTTGTTTTTATGCAAGTAGAGAACATTTAATGAGTATCCTTTTACCATATATAAATGAAAAACTAGAAGAAAACCAAAATATAGTAACAATATTAGAAGAAGATATTGGTAAGGAAACAAAAGATTTAAAGAAAATTTTTAATTTTGAAAAAGAAAATTGGAGTAAAATAGAGGAGGTTTTAAAAAGAAAAGAGAATTTAAAAAATTCAGAATTTAAAGATTCAATTGTTATTATAATTGGAAATAATAGTTTTTTAGAACAAAAAAATAAAATTGATGAAGCTAAAATAGTAATAAATTGTTTTGAACTTATGCAAGGATTAGATAAAATTGAAAAAATATTAGAAGAAAGTGATAAAATACTTACCACTAAAGGTTTAAAAGAAATTTCTGAAATGTTTACACAAATTCCAAAAAAAAGTTACAAAGAAATCACAATGTTAAAATAGAATTGATTTATCAATTATTAGAAGTCCATAGAAACTTTTTATCCGTAGCATAAAAATAAATTTTATTGACTTCATATTTAAAATGTTATAATATATATTAAAATTTAAAGGGTTCTATGAATTTTAGAAAGGAGCTTTTAGAAAGTAATGAATGAGGAATTAGAAAAAGTAAAGGAAAAATTAAAAAAATACCATCAAGAACATTTGCTAATGAAATATGATGAAAAAACAGAAGAAGAGAAAAGAGAACTATTAGATCAAATAGAGAATATTGATTTTGATTTAATGAAAGAATTATACGAACAAGCAACAAAACCAGTTGATTTGAAAAAAGACTTAATAGAACCAATAGAACATGTTGATAAATCAAAGTTAACAGCTGGCGAAAAAGATATGTACGAGAAAAAAGGTATAGAAGCCATTAAATATAATAAATTGGCTGTTGTAACAATGGCCGGAGGTCAAGGAACAAGACTTGGACACAAAGGGCCAAAAGGAACTTTTGATTTCGGATTAGAAAGTCATAAATCAATTTTTGAAGTTTTGTGTGATACTTTTAAAGATGCTTGGAGAAAGTATGATACAGTAGTACCTTGGTACATAATGACCAGTAGAGAAAACAATGATGCGACAGTAGATTTTTTTGAAAAAAATAGTTATTTTGGTTATCCAAAAGAAGCAATTCATTTCTTTAAACAAGGTGAATTGCCAATGATAGGCACAGATGGAAAAATTTTGCTAAATGAAAATGGAATGGTTAAACTAGCTGCAAATGGACATGGTGGAACACTTCAATCAATGGACAAATGTGGTGTAATAGAAGAAATGAAAAACAATGGAATTGAATGGGTATTTATAAGTGGTGTTGATAATGTTTTAGTAAAGCCTATAGATCCACTATTAATAGGAATGTCTATTCATAATAAAGTACTAGGTTCTGTAAAATCTATAGAAAAAACAGACCCAAAGGAAAAAGTAGGTGTTTTCTGTAGAAAAAATAAAAAAGTAGGTGTTGTTGAATATACTGAAATTTCTGATGAAATGGCATCTTTAAGAGATGATGATAGATCTTTAGTATATGGAGATGCAAATGCAATTTTCCATTTATATAATATAAAAGGCTTAGAAAAAGTTTGTAAAATGAAACTTCCATACCATACAGCATTTAAAAAAGCAAATTATTTAAATGAAAAAGGTGAAGTAGTTGAAGCTGCAAAACCAAATGCTTATAAATTTGAAATGTTTATTTTCGACTCTTATGAGATGTTAGATGATGTTGTAGTTTTAAGAGTAAAAAGAGAAGAAGAATTTGCTCCAATAAAAAATGCAGAAGGAGCAGATAGTCCAGAAACAGCAAGAAAGTTATATAGAGATTATTTTAATAAAGTAGAAAGAATGAAAAAATATCAAGACTGGTGTACAAATCCAATTTTTGATGAAGAAACTAGAAAAGAATTACTTACAATTGCTGGTGATGAGGAAGAAATAAAAGATAGATTTTATAAAGATTTAGAATTTGGAACAGCAGGATTAAGAGGAGTAATTGGAAATGGTACAAATAGAATGAATATTTATACTGTTACAAAAGCTACTCAAGGATTAGCAAATTACATCTTAAAGCAAGGAACAGAGAACAAAGGCGTAGTAATAGCATACGATTCTAGAAATATGTCTCCAGAATTTGCAAGAGAAACAGCTTTATGCTTTAACGCAAATGGTATAAAAACTTATATATTTGATTCTTTAAGACCTGTACCAGAATTATCTTTTGCGGTAAGAGAATTAGGTTGTACAGCAGGTGTTATGATTACTGCAAGTCATAATCCGCCAGAATATAATGGATATAAAGTATATTGGGATGATGGAGCTCAAATAGTTTCTCCAACAGATAAAGAGATTATTAATGAGGTAAATAAAGTCAAAGATTATTCTTTAGTAAGAAGTATATCAATAGAAGAGGCTAAAAAGTTAAGATTATACAATGTAATTGGAAAGGCAATGGATAAATTATATATAAAAGCTATTGAAAAACAAGTTTTAAATCCAGAGGTTATTAAAGAACAAAGTGATTTAAAAATAGTGTATACACCACTTCATGGAACAGGAAATATACCAGTTCAAACAGTTTTAGAAGATTTAGGTTTTAAAAATGTATATGTGGTTCCAGAGCAAGAACTACCAAATGGAAGTTTTCCTACTGTAGATTATCCAAATCCAGAAGATCCAAAAGCTTTTGAATTAGCATTAAAACTTGCTAAAAAAGTTGATGCTGATGTAGTATTAGCAACAGATCCAGATGCAGATAGATTAGGGGTATATGCAAAAGATTCAAAAACAGGTGAATATAAATCATTTACAGGAAATATGTCTGGTTTACTAATAGCTGAGTATGTATTGTCTCAAAAAAAGGCAAAAAAAATATTGCCAAAGAACGGAGCTTTAGTGTCAACTATAGTTTCTTCAAATTTAGCAGAAGCAATAGCAAAAGAATATAATATAGATTTTATAGAGGTATTAACAGGCTTTAAATATATTGGTGAACAAATTAGAAATTTTGAAGCCACAGGAAGTCATGAATATCTATTCGGATTTGAAGAAAGTTATGGATGCTTAGTCGGAACACATGCAAGAGATAAAGATGCTATTACAGCTGTTATGATGCTTTGCGAAGCTGCAGCTTACTACAAAAAACAAAAATTAACTTTATGGGATCAAATGATAAAAATATATGAAAAATATGGATTCTATAAAGAAGGAATTTCAACAATAACTTTAAAAGGAGCAGATGGAGCTCAAAAAATTCAAGAATTAATGAATAGAATTAGAAATAATCCTCCAAAAAAATTAGGAGATTATAAAGTACTTAAATTTAGAGATTATAAAACTGGAAAAATAATAGACAATAAAACAGGAAAAGAGACAGAAACTGGTCTTCCAAACTCAAATGTATTGTACTATGATTTAGAGGATAATAGTTGGTGTTGTGTAAGACCATCAGGAACAGAACCAAAAGTTAAATTCTATATGGGAGTTAAAGGAAAATCAATAATAGATGCAGAAAATAAATTAAATAAATTAAGAATAGCAATGTTAGATTTAGCTGAAAAATAAAAGTTTGATAAAAAGATGCTTACAATTTTAAATTGTAGGCATCTTTTGTATTATATTTGAAATAAAAATGTAATTGCATAAGTCCAAAATAAAGTTTATAATTTATTATGAAATATTTTAAACAAAAGAGAGATATATGAAAAGAGATTTTATTTTTGGCGGTTCAGTAGGAATCTTAAACGATATTAAAATAGAAAATATGTTAACAAATTTAGGTTCTCTTTTAGGGCATGAAAAAGAACTTAAAGAAGTTTTAGTAAAGAATCCTTCTATTATAAATTATTTAATTATAGATATTAATACTGATAAAGAAGATCTAATAGAAAAACTTTTTGAAGGGTTAAGGCTAGAAGATGGCAAGCTTTGTATAGAACCATCTAGACTTGTGTTAGCTGGAAAACAATTAGAAAAGATAAATTGTGAAAGCTTTTCAGAAATAGAGAATTTAGAACTACCCTATTCAAAGATAGGGAATATAAGAGAAATAAAGGAAAAATTTCCAAACTTAAAGCAGATTATTTTACCAGAATTAAATAATAAAAGAGCTACACAGGAAGATATAGGAGACAATTTAAGAAATTTACTTGAATATGCTGAATTTAGAAATTTTGTGCAAACAGGAGATTTAGGTGATGTATCTGCAATAAGAAAGTTTATTACAAAAGAAAATTTAGATAGCAAATTTATAATTTCTTCTAATGGAAAAACACTTATAAATTTAGATAGAATAGGTGAAAAATGTTTTGAAGAACAAGAAGTAATATCAATTGATTTAGAAGAATTTAAAAAATTAGATAAAAACTTATTAAGAACTTCTGCAAATCCCTATTCTATAGTGATAAATAGTGTAAAAGATTTATCTTTGCAAGAAATTAAATGGCTTAAAGAATCTGATGTTAATATTTCTAGTATAGAAATATTTGATAAATATAATAGTAAAGAACAAAGTGAACCATATACTTTAGATGAATATATTGCAATAAGAGAAAAAATGGAAGAAATAGTAGAAGGAATAGATTTAAATTTAAATGAAAAGCAAAGATTTGCAGAAGTATATAAGCGCATAGGAAAAAATATAGTATATGATACACCAGCAGCATACCCGCTTACAGAACAAGAAAAAACATATAGCAATAAAGAATCTAGTAATTGTAGGAATTTAAAAAACGGACTATTGCTTGGAAAATGTGTGTGTGCAGGATATGCAGATATATTAAGAAATGCATTAGCACTTGTAAATATAGAAAGTATATATATGACAGGTGGAGTAAAAGAGAAAATTATTGATAAAGATTCTAAAGAATTTGACAAATTAAGTAAAAAATATTCATATAAACAAGATGAAGATGGAAAAATAACTTTTTATGATGGACATGCTTGGAATAAAGTTAAATTAGACGGTCAATGGTATAATGTAGATGCAACATGGGATGCAAGTGAAATTAGAAATGGCAAAAACCCAAAGAATGTATTTAAATCAGATAAAGGTATAGAAAAAGATAAGAAATTTTTTTATTTACCTCAAAAGATAGAATGTTTAATAGACTTAGATAGTAAAGAAATTGATGAAATTTTTAATGGAAAGCATTTATGGATAGGAAATAAAAAAATTCCAAATTTCAAAGATATTTTAGGTACTGTAAAACAAATAGCAGAAGAATATAGAGATTTAGGTTCTCTTATATATAGATTTGGTTCTAAAGCAAAAGATAAAATATTTCCAAGAAAAAAAGAGGTAAAATTATTAAGCGAACCAAAAGAAACTGTAAATTCAAAAGAAACACTTAAAAGTTGGGACTTGAAAAATTGGAATGTGGATAGAAAATCTATTTCCCAAAAGATAGAAACAAAACAAGAAAGTATTGCAAAACCTAAAGAAAGTAATGTGAGGGATGAAAATGATAGAGAATAAATATTTAAAAAAGGCAGTGGAATATAAAGTAGGAAAATTTTTGGGTGAATCTTTAACATCAGAAGATTTATTAAATGTAGAGGAATTAAGTTTAAGTAATGTTAGTTTTTCTGGTGAAAAGAGAAATATAGATTTGTTAGAACTAAAAAAATTACCAAATATTAGAAAGCTAGATTTGCAATATTTCAATATAGATACTGAGACCATTAGCATGATAAATATGTTTAGAAAGTTGGATAGTTTACAACTTGCATCTTGTGATTTTTCTAGCAATGAAGTTTTAAGAAATATAGCTTTAAGAAGTTTAGTTTTTAATAGTTGCAGAATTAAAGATTATAGCAAAATTTTTGCACCTCAAATTTTAACAGTAATAAATGCTAAAAATATAAGATTAGATGATTTGCAAGGTATAGAAAATGTAGAAGTATTAAACTTACAAAATTCAATTGTTAAAGGAATGAATAGGACTTTAGAATGTAAAAAATTACGCAAATTAAATTTAGATGGTAGTATTTTAGATAATGAAGAAATAATTGCTAGTTTACCAAAAGAAGTTGAAATTTCTAAAAAAGATAAATATTTACCGGTAAGATAGAAAAAATATTAATGAAAAAATTGAAGATAAGCAGTGGCAAATAAAATTTATTTTATAAGAGATATATTAAAAAGGAAAATGTAGAATGATTAGTAATTTTGAAAGACAAAAATTAATTAAAGAATTGTCTGATTTAGAATATGCTATTAATTGTTATGGTGCAATAGAAAAAGTAGATGTCAATGAA
This sequence comes from uncultured Clostridia bacterium, assembly GCA_944390345.1. GTDB lineage: Bacteria > Bacillota > Clostridia > TANB77 > CAG-508 > Scatovivens. The sequence continues at coordinate 31,418 of CALXPP010000011.1, read as the reverse complement.
TTATTAAAAAGAGCAGAAGAATTAAAAGCTGAGATAATAAAAGAAAGAGATATAACTTTAGAAGAGGCTTTACAGACAGATACAGAATTATCTTTAGAAGCGGATATAACAACAAGAGTATTATTAGCCACTGAAGAAATAAAAAGAGAGTTACCTGTAAAATACAGAGAATTAAAAAATGATATTGATATGAATTGGCTCCAAAATGCAAGTAAACAAGAAAAATTATCAAATAAAGAAAAATGTGAAGAAATTATACAGAGAAGACCAGAGCTTGTAAGATATATTCCAATAGAGCTTATTGAGAAAAATGAGAAATTTTATAAAAATATTTGATTATATGCCAGAATTTATAAAAATGGAAAATAAGGATTGGCTTTTAGAAAAAGTTCGAAAATATGATTTAGACAAAAGCTTAATACCAGATAATTTAGAAGTAATATTATATGATGGAGGAGAGAAAAAATGGACATAATATAAAAAAACAAGATGGTGAAGAATATAATGAGTAATATTTGTTGAAATAAATAGCTTTTTAATATTAAGAAATATTAGAAATAAAAAAATCAGCTAAAAAATTAAAAAATTTTCAAAAAAATGTTGACAAGTAAAAAAAAATAGTGTAATATATAAAAGCAGTCGCAAATATAGCGATTGCATATTATGGGCTATTAGCTCAGGTGGTAGAGCACTTGACTTTTAATCAAGTTGTCCCGCGTTCGAGTCGCGGATAGCTCACCAAATGGATATCTGTATTAGATATTCATTTATCTGGCCCCTTGGTCAAGCGGTTAAGACATCGCCCTTTCACGGCGGAGACATGGGTTCGATTCCCGTAGGGGTCACCAATTGAATATGCCACTTTAGCTCAGCTGGTAGAGCAACTGACTTGTGGGATAGATAAGCGAAGCTTATTTTGAACTATCTTGCACCTTTAAAGAGAAATCTTTAAAGTGGACACCGCTAATTCGGGGAAGCCTTAGCTTTTGTTGGTAATCCCGAGCTAGGAGAAATCCGAGTGTAGAGACTTTATACGGTGTACCTAAGGAGTTATCTATGGTAAAGAGAAAGTCCAGACTACAAACAGCAATGGTAGTGAAAACTATAGTAGTATGAATCAGTAGGTCGTCCGTTCAAATCGGACAAGTGGCTCCAAAAGAAATTAGAATTATCTAATTTCTTTTTTTTCGTCTTATTGAAAAATATATAAATTTTAAGTATAATATAAATGGTGATTATAATGAAATCTTGTTTAAATTGCAATATTGAAATACCAAATCGTAATAAATACTGTTCTGTCGAATGTAAAAAGGAATATCAATATAAAGAATATATAGATAGATGGAAAAATGGAAAAGAAAAAGGAACAAGAGGGGATTATCAAATTTCTATGCATATAAAAACATATTTGTTACGAAAATATAATTTTAAATGTGCAAAATGTAATTGGAATAAAGTGAATGAATATACAGGAAAGATTCCATTAGAAATAGAACATATAGATGGAAATTATATGAATAATAAAGAAGAAAATCTGATTGTACTTTGTCCAAATTGTCATTCTTTAACAAGTACATATAAAGGAGCAAATTTAAATTATGGAAGAAAATCAAGAAAAAAATATGCCTAAAGTTATACTTATAACAGGAGCATCTAGAGGAATAGGAAGAGAAATAGCAAAACTTTTATCAAAGAATAATATTATAATAGCAAATTACAATAAATCAGAAGAAAAAGCTAAAACTTTAAAATTAGAAAATGCAAATATAGATATTTATAAAGCAGATGTATCGAAAAGAGAAGAAGTAAGAAATATGATAAAATATATAATTGAAAAATACGGAAAGATAGATGTAGTAATTAATAACGCTGGAATAGATCAAGAAAAAATGTTTCAAGATATAACAGATGAAGATTGGCATAATATAATGGAGAATAATTTATATTCTGCGTTTTGTGTAACTCAGGAATCACTAAAAAATATGCTAGAAAATAAAAGTGGATGTATTATAAATATATCATCAATCTATGGAATTAGTGGTGGTTCTTGTGCAGTTGGATATTCTGCAGCTAAAGCTGGAATGGATGGCTTTACAAAAGCTTTAGCAAAAGAATTAGGCCCTTCAAATATTAGAGTAAATTCTATTGCACCTGGTTGTATAAATACCGATATGAATGCATATTTAACTGAAGCTGACTGGGATGAAATAAAAGAAGAAACTCCACTTGGAAAAATAGGTGAAGGAATTGATATTGCAAGATGTGTAGATTGGCTTGTAAAAGACGAGTTTACCACAGGACAAGTAATATCTATAAATGGTGGAATTGTAATATAAATAAAGCAGTACTAAATGTACTGCTTTTTATTAATTATTATCTAATTGTTTTTTAGTTTTTCTTTTATAGTTTCCAGAGATTAGTTTTGGAAAGAAAATTAGTATTTTATATATAGTTAGTCTAAGTTTTTTAGACCAGATATAAGATTTTTTTAAATGTTTTACTGGAGCTAAATCTGTATCTATTACAACTAAAGATGTTTCAGGATATTCAATTGTAAAGATATAATTTTTTCCATCATTATTATCCCATTTATCTTCTTCATTTTTAAAACAAAAATTAAATGTTTCATAATCTTTTAAATTTATTTCTGTTTGAAATCCAAGTTCTGTTTTAATCATTTCTTTTTCTGAGACATCTATCCAATCTTGGTTAAATCCATAGTGAAAGAATACTTTTTTTGAAGCATCTTGAAAGAATTTTCCTGTATATGAAATTTTTACAACAGAATTTGGTACTAATTTATCTGTATTAAAAAATATATTTTTAACTAACTCCATTAAACTCTCCTCATAAGTAAAAATACTATAATATTATTATAATATTTATTTACTTTTAATTCAATAAAGTATTAAAATGTTACAAAAATGTAATTTTATAGATAAATTTTTCCAACAATATAAAAAGTATCATTAGAATTTACAGTAATATCATCTACTTCTTTATTATCTGCTCTTAAAATGAATTTTCCTCTTCTATAAAGTAATCGTCTGACATAAAAAGAATCATTATAGTAAAATAAACCGATATCCTTATGCTCTAAAGCAGCATTTTGCTCTACAAATACAGTATTTCCTTCTTTTAGTAAAGGCTCCATATCTTTAGAAGGAACTTTGTATGCAAAAGATGCATTGGAAAATTCAGCAGGACATTCAATAAAGTTTTCTAAGTTTTCAATTAAAGGTACTCTGTTATAAGAAATATAATCTGTATAATTATATTCTAATTGTTCATCAGTTAATTTTTTATCGTAAGTATAAAATAGCTCTTGGTAAGGTATATTAAGAGATGAACAGATACTTTTTAGAGTTTTGTGACTAGGATTTCTTTCTCCTTTTTCAATATGAGTTAAATGACCAATATTTATATCTGTTAAAGAAGATAGTTTTGTTTTTGTTATTCCTTTTTCTTTTCTAATTTTTTGAATCATATTTCCAATCATTATATATACCTCACTTTTTACATTTTCAAAATAATTATATATATAAAAAATTTTCTTGTCTAGTTTTTTAAAAAATATATTTTATAAAGTCAAGAAATGGTATATAATGTAAAAAATATTTTATAAATTCTATAAATAATTTTTATATTGCAGAATAGAATGACTTATGATAATATAAAAATGATTAATTTTTAGGAGAGAAAAATGGCTAAAAACGGAAAGAAAAAAAATAAGAGTAGAAAAAATAATAAGCAAAATATTCAAAAAGTAGAGAAAGCTAAAGTAGTAGAAAAAAAAGACTCTATAGAGCAGACTAATAATGAAGAAAATAATAAATCTAAGAATATCAAAGAAAACCAAAAAGAAGAGTTAAAAACAGAAAATAAAACTTTAGATAAAAATGCTGAAAAAAGCAAAAATGTAGAAAATAAAACTACTAATTCAAAAGAAAAATCTAAAAGAACTAACGAGGCAAAAAAGGAAAGTCAAAAAGAGAGCCAAAAGGATAATCAAAAAGAAATAAAAAAAGAAGAAAATAAGAAAACTAGAAAAGAAACTAAAGAGACAGAAGAAGCTAAAAAAACTAACCAACAAGAGGTTAAAGAAGAAAGCAAAAAAGAAATTTCAAAAAAAGAAAAAAAACCTAAAAACAAAAAAGAAGAATCAGAACAGCCAGAATATGTAATTGATGAAGAAAAAAGGAAAAAAATAGTATGGCGAATTTTTATAATAATTATCTGTATTGCGATAATTATTATGGTATTTTCAACAATATTTGCTTTTTTGAATCTAAATAGTAATACGATAGCAAAAGGTATATATGTAAAGGAAATAGAATTATCTAATTTAACAGAAGAGGAAGCAAAAAACAAACTAAATGAGGCTTTAAATATAGAGTTAAATGTAATTCTAGAGTTAGAATACCAAGATTTTAAAACTACTTTAGAAACTAGTCAAATAGAATATAGCTATCAAATAGATGATGCTATAAAGGAAGCTTATGGTATAGGTAGAGATAAAAGCCTAATAGAAAATAATTACGACCTACTTAAAGCAGGTTTATTTGATAAAAAGCTAAATATAAAATCTAATTATAATGAAGAAGCTTTGGATTATATAATAAACGATTTATCAACAAGAATACCTGGTTTAGTTCAAGAGCCTTCTTACTATATTGAGGGAGAAGAACTAATAATAGAAAAAGGTGTAGATGGTGTAGTAGTAGATACTGAAGCTTTAAAAAATGAAATCTTAAAAGATATAGAAAGCAGAAATGCTAATCAAATAAAAGAAAATACAGCTAATAGAAAAATAACAATACCAGTTATAGAGAAAAAGGCTAGTCCTATAGATATAGATAAAATATATAGTGAAGTGTATTGTGAACCAAAAGATGCTTACTATGAAGAAAATCCATTTAAAATATATAAAGAAGAGGAAGGAATAGATTTTGCTATTTCTATTGATGAAGCAAAACAAAAAATTAGCAATGAGGATACTTCTGAATATAGAATTCCTTTAAAAATAACACCTGCTTCTAAAACTATTAATGATATTGGAACAGAAGCATTTCCTTATTTAATATCAAAAGCTACTACAAGATATGATGCTACTAATATTAATAGAAGTAAAAATTTACAAATATCAACTAATAAGATAAATGGTACTGTTTTAATGCCAGGAGAAACTTTTTCTTTTAATAAAGTAGTGGGTAAAAGAACTATAGAAGAAGGCTATAAAGATGCAAAAATATATGAAAATGGAAAAGTAGTAGATGGATTAGCAGGAGGAATATGTCAAATATCTTCTACACTATATAATGCTGTATTAGAGGCAAATTTAGAAATAGTAGAAAGATCAAATCACTCTTTTACAACTTCTTATGTGCCAGCAGGAAAAGATGCCACAGTTGTTTATGGAGTGAAAGATTTTCAATTTAAAAATAGTAGAAATTATCCAATAAAAATAGAAGGTAGTGTAGCTAGCGGAATAGTAACTTTTAAAATACATGGAATAAAAGAAGAAGTTGAATACGAAGTAAAAATTGTGCCTCGTACTACTAGTACAATCCCATATACAACACAAACTATACAAGATTCAAGTTTAGCACCAGGACAGCAAGTGGTAGAGCAAGCAGGTCATGCTGGTTATAAAGTTACCACTTACAAGCAATTATGGTTAAATGGTACAATGGTTTCAAATGAACTGCTATCAAACGATACTTATAAACCAATGCAAGCAATAATTAGAGTTGGTCCATAATAAAAGCTATCAAACAGATAGCTTTTATTAAAAGGAGAAAATATGAACAATTATGAAAAAGAAAAAATATACTGGGAAGATTTATTAACACGAGGAGAAATAGATAGAGAAACTTATAATAGACAAATAGAAAAGATAGATTTAAGGTATGATTTCAATAGTTGTCATAATATAAAAGATAAATTTAATAAAATTAGTAAAAAGAAAAAAATAATAATTTTAATTGGTATTATTTGTGTAATAACTTTTATTTATTTTAAGTTTTTCTATATAGATGAAAGCAGATATATAGTCTCAGACATAGGGAATCTAGAAGATCCTATACAAGAAATAGCTACAGGTGGTACATCAAAAGTAATTAGTGGGATAAATGTAAAAATTGATTATTTAGCTTCATATATTATAGTTGGTAGAGTAGTAAAAACATTTTCTTATGTACCACTTACTATGCAAAATAGAATATCTCCAAAAGATGTTGGTCTTACTTGGGGTTTTTTAGCTCAAGATGAATATAACAATAAAATCGAATGGAAAGCTACAGGAAATAGATTTTTAAATTGGAGAGTAGAAGATGGAGTCTGGTATAGAAATGTTGTGGGCGAAAGTAATTTTCAAGAGCATGTTTCTAATAACCATTTAATTGCAAGCAATACTGAAATAGAAAGTTTAATAAATAAAATTAGAGAAGGAGATTATATAAAAATTACAGGTTATTTAGTAAATGCCCATTACGAAAGAAGTGATGGATATAAATACTATTGGAATAGCAGTTTGAGTAGAAAAGATACTGGTGCAGGTGCTTGCGAACTTATTTATGTAACTGACATAAATTGGTTAAAATAGAGATTATTAGATTTTTTTGTATTGACAAAGGGCTTAGAATGTACTATAATTAAAAATGTTCACAAGCACCATTAGCTCAGTTGGTAGAGCAGTTGACTCTTAATCAAATGGTCGGAGGTTCGAATCCTCTATGGTGCACCATAAATAATCTGCTTTTATAAGTAGATAAATAAAAATTAATTAGAAGGAGTACTTTTAATAAAAGCATTTATTGAAAGTACTCTTTTAGTTTTACAGTATAGTTTGAATGCTATGCTGTTTTGTATTTTAATTCTTTGTAATATTTTAAATTTATAAAGTAGTTCTCTTACTTATGCAATTTGACATATATAAAAACTTTGTATAATAAAAAGCTGTAAATGAGAAAGTTTGAATGAAAAATAATAATATTTCATGGACAAGGATTTCAAGATATGAAAATGTTAACAAGTGGAGTGCAAGGATAATAAATTTTTTACTTTAATATTAAAAATATAATTTTACAATTAATATATTTGCCTTTATTAACTATAACTGATATAATAATAAAAAATTTTTATAAAGTAAAAGGAGGATAAAATGATAGATTTACATAGCCATATATTATACGAAACAGATGATGGTTCTAGCTCTTTAGAAGAAAGTATAGAAATGGCAAAAGAAGCTTTTGAAGCGGGATTTACAACTATATGTTGCACGCCTCATTACTTAGAACCTCAATATGTACATACAAGGGAAGAAAATCTTGAAAAATTAAACATACTTCAAAATAAATTAGAACAAAGAAATATAGATATAAAATTAGAACTAGGAAATGAAATTTTTATAACGAGAAATATTGAAGAGTTAATAGATGCCAAAAAAGCATCAATGTTAGGAGAATCTGAGTACATATTAATAGAACTTCCAATGTTTCAAAGATTAACAAGTGCAATAAATTTGATAAGTGATTTGCCATATTCTAAAATAATTCTAGCTCATCCTGAACGATATGAATATGTTCAAGACAATATTTCTTACTTAGATGAATTTATAGATATGGGAATCTTACTACAAGGCAACTATGAGAGCATATTAGGAAAATATGGAAGAAAAGCAGAAAAAACTTTAAAAAAATTGTTGAAACAACATAAAGTAGATTTGCTTTCAACAGATACTCATAGAAAAAATTCTACATATGCAAGATTTTTGGAAATAGAAAAAAAGTTAAAGAAACTTGTTAAAGAAGATTATTACAAAGACCTAACATATAATCTTCCGAAAGATATTTTAAGAAATATTTAAAATTATTATTGAATTAAAAAAAATTTATAGGTATAATATTCTGGGTGGTAATTAATGGAAGAATTTGATTTAAAAAGATTTGCTAAAACTGCATGGCAAAAAAAATGGCTTATAATAGCTATAATGGTTATATCAATGATAATTGGATATGTTTATTCATATTTTTTTGTAGTGCCAAAATATCAATCTGCTACTACAATAGTTTTAACAAAAGTTGAAACTGCTGGTGAATCAGATGGACAAGATTCAATTACGCAAACTGATATAACAATGAACAAAAGCTTAGTAGATACTTATAGTAATATAATAACTAGTAACAAAGTATCAAAAACAGTTATAGAAAATTTAGGTCTAGATATGAGCGAAGAAGACTTGAAAGAAGCTATTTCTGTAACAACTGGAGAGACTACGGCAATGCTTAAAATAACTGTCTCAAACGAAAATGCAGAGCTTGCTAGAGATTTAACAAATGAAGTTGCTAAAGTTTTTTCAGAGCAAATAAAAGAAATTTATAAAATAGATAATGTTAATATTATTGATGAAGCAGAACTAGAGATGGTTCCATACAATGTTCATCATGTTAAAGATTTAGCAATATTCTTCGTATTAGGTTTATTTTTATCTGGTGGTGTAATATTACTAATATATATGTTAGACACTACAATTAAACAAGTAGAAGATGTTGAAAACTTAAAATTACAAGTTATAGGTGTTGTTCCTTTATATGAAAAAGATTGTGAAACTAAAATGCTTCAAGAAGTAAAAAAGGATTATAAGCCTACTAAGAGTAAAAGAAGCAAAGAATCAGAGCTAATTGTGTTAGAAAATGCTAAATCTCCAATAACTGAAGCTTTTAGAACTTTAAGAACTAATATTACTTTTTCAAGAGGAGAAGGAGATACTAGAAATATTTTAATATCAAGTTCGAATTCTCAAGATGGAAAAAGTTATGTTTCATCAAATCTAGCGATAATGTTTGCAAAAGCAAATAAAAGAGTTATATTGGTAGATGCTGATATGAGAAAAGGAAGACAAAATAAAATATTTAAAGTATCTAACTCACAAGGTTTATCAAATTGCTTAGTAGATATGACTACAAGAGCAAGATTGGAATTATCTCAAATGTCAAAATATATTAAGGCTACAAGAATTCCAAATTTACATGTAATTACTTCAGGAGATAGACCTTCAAATCCAGCAGAGCTACTATCTCCTGCAAGAATAGTTAAACTTTTAGAATTACTAGACACTATGTATGATATTGTAATTATTGATGGAACACCTTCAGCAATTGTATCTGATAGTATTGCAATATCAAAATTTGTTGATGTAGTATTATTAGTTGCTTCTTATAAAAATACAAAAACAGAAACTCTAGCTAAGGTAAAGAAAAGTTTCGAGAATGTAGGTGGAAAAATAACAGGAGTTATTTTAAATAAATATCCATTTTCAAAGAGTACTTATACAGAAAGTTACTATTATGATGATACAAAAAATGGAGATAAGAAAGATATAGAACAACAAGAGCAAATAAAAACTGTTTCTGAAATTATAGAGGAAGCTACTAGAAACCCAAAAACTAGAGAGAGAAGAGTAACTTATGAAAAGGAAGATAATATATGGGAAGAAAGAAGCTTAGCAAATATTCCACGAGATGAGCAAAATCAATATTTAGAATATAAGATAGAAAATATTAGTAATGAGTTAGTAAATATTAAAAACTTATTTATACAGGCTATGATAGAAAATAAAAAAATAGATCCTAGAGATATAGCAGATATAAAATCAGAAATTAGCAGTATGAAGCAAATGTTAGACCTAAGAAATGATTTAGATGTGAGTAAAGAAATAAGAGATGAAATAGAAAGTGTAAAAGCGATTACAGAAAATTTAGCAGATATTCAAAGAGAAAATAATGAAAAAGTAAGAAAGTTTATAGAAGATTACAGAAAAAGAAGAGGATAAGAATAAAAAAATATAAAAAATCTTAGTAATTTTATTACTAAGATTTTTTTGTATAAATTTATAAAAAAAACAAATAATAGATAAAAAAGTTGTTAGGAAGGAATTTTTAAAATGGCAAATTTAACGCAAACAGAACTAAAGAATATAAGACATTTAATTTGTATGGAGGATACGGCTTTTAAAAAATTAAATAATTATGCAGACTATTCTGTAGATCCTCAAATAAAACAAGTATTTAATAAGGCAGCTCAAGATGCCTTAAATACTAAAACAAAATTAATATCATTTTTAAATAAGTAGAGGTGAGAAAGTGGAAGAAAAAGATATGGTAAACGATATTTTAGAAAACAGCAGTAATTTTCTAAAAGAATATGAAGCATGTATTGTTGAAACTAAGAATATGGAACTTAGACAATTATTACAAAATTTAAGAAATAACTATGAAAGTTTTCAATATGAAATTGAAAAACTAGCCGAATCAAAAGGATATAGTGTTTCTGAAGAAACAGCAACTAAGGATGAAATTAATAAAGTAAGAAATGAATTTTCTGAATAGTAAAAAATAGCAGTAAGTATACTGCTATTTTTTAAAAATCAAATTTTAAGATTTTGTTAACAAAACAAAGAAAAAGAGAGAAAAATAAAATTAAATTAGAGAAAAAGCCAAATTTTACAAATTGATATTGAAAATGAAAATATATAGAATATAATAAGCAAAAGAAAAAAGGTAAAGGAGTGTAAATTAATAGTGTTCAAAAAGGTAATCATTCATTTAAAATTATGGACAAAGTTAGCTGTAATTATAATGATTGCTTTAGCAATTATTGGCTTTTTAATATTCTTTATATACAAGCCTACATACAGTGTTACTTTAAATGGTGAATTTATAGGATACACAGAAGATAAAAGAAAATTGCAAAACAAAATAAATGACTATATAAAAACAGGAGATAATAATGTCATCGCTTTTGTAGAAATAGATACTTTACCAGAATATAAAATTTGTTTGCTAAAAAAAGGAATAACAACTAACACAGATGAAATTTTCTCAAAGGTTATTAGTTCAGGAGTTCCTTACTATAAATATTATGCTATACTAGAAAATAACGAAGAAAAATACTATGTTCAAACTTATGAGGAAGCAGAAAAGGTTTTAAATGATTTAAAGGCAAAGAATAGCAATAATAAAGATAAAATAACTTATGCTTTAAAATATAATACAGAGTTAAAAACATTTACAGATACAGAAACAGCAGTTGCAGCTTTGTATGTAGAAAAGCCAAAGGTAACTCCAAAGAAAGTTATAAATAAAAAAATAAATACTTCTGCAAATGTAGATTATAGTAATACAGCTTTGGGTATTTCTTTGATAAAACCAATAAATGGTACAATTTCTTCTCGTTTTGGAGCAAGAAGTAGTATTAGAAGTAGTGTACATACAGGTTTAGATATAGCAGCTTCAAAGGGAACTCCAATAAAAGCTGCTGCAGGAGGAACTGTTATATATTCAGGTTGGAAAGGCTCTTTAGGTAAATTAGTTGTAATAGATCATGGAAATGGAGTTGAAACCTATTATGCACATTGCAATAGTTTAGTAGCCTCAAAAGGAGAAACTGTCTCACAAGGGCAAGTAATAGCATATGTTGGCTCAACAGGAAATTCAACAGGACCACATTTGCATTTAGAAATTAGGGTAAATGGAGTTGCTAAAAATCCACAAAATTATTTATATAGATAATTAAAAAGAAGTGATTTCACTTCTTTTATTTTATACAATTTTTTATTGCATTATTTTTTAAAAAGCAAATAGTACCTTCTTCGAGTTTAGCAAGAAAAGTCTGAGAATTAGATACAAAGTTTGCAAATTCTACAATAGTAGAAAAGAAAAATTCTTTTTGACTTTGACTTAATTTATTAGTAGAAATAGATAAAAAATATTGATTATTATGTTTATATAGGGAATTGCAATTTTCTAAAGCCAACAAAATGTTATTATTGACATTTTTTGTTAAAAAGCAACAAAATTCAAAGAAATCTTCAAAAGTATTAAAATGATAAATAGAAAAATCGAGTTCTAGAGAATTGGTTTTCCTTTTCGTATGTACAATCACTTTTTTATTAGTTTTATTTCTGTTTTTTAATCTAGTTATAATTAAAATAAAATTTCCATTATTTAAAGCAAGAGTATTTACTTCTAATTCATATTCTTCTGTTTCAAATCCTAAGATTTCTTCTGCCTTATCTAGAATTTGCAGAAATAATTTCTGAGTTTCAATAGAGTTAGACATAAAAGAGTGAATATTTATATTATTTTCAGCTAAATCTTTATAATCAAAAATAATTCTTATTTTATCTTTATTTAATCTTTCTAGTTTCAAAAAAATTACCTCCAAGATACATATATATTTATTATACTATTTTGATATGGAAAGTAAATGTCAAAAAATGGATATATAATAATTATATGCAAAATAATAAAAAAGTTTCTAAAAACTTTATATATTTACTTGAAAAAAAAGCTTTATCAAGATATAATAATTAGGACAAAATCAAAATTCCGTAAGAAAAAATGGAGGAAAAAATATGGCAACAAAAGATAAAAATATATGGATATTATTAATTTTTATTTTATCAGGAATTGTAATAGGAGGTTTATTAGGAGAGTTAGCATCAAAAATAGATTGGCTATGGTGGCTTAGCTATGGTCAAGAATTTGGAATGTCATCACCTTTTACTTTAGACTTAAGTGTTATGAAAATAAGTTTTAGTCTAATGTTTAAGATAAATGTAGCAAGCATAATAGGAATTGCAATTTCAATATTTGTATATCGTAAAGTTTAGGGTGGCATAAATAAACGGAAAGGAAAAATATTGAATTTAAAAAAAGAGCAATTAATAGAAAAACCTTATGAAAAATTAGAAATATATGGTGCAGAAGCTTTGAGCTCAGAAGAATTAATGGCAATAATACTAAGTACCGGAACAAAAGAATTTACTTCACTAGAAGTATCAAGAATACTACTAAATAAATTTAATACTATAGGAAGTTTTAGATTTTTGCAAGAAGTAAGTTTAGATGAATTAAGAAAAATAAGAGGAATAGGAAGAGTCAAATCTATAAAATTAAAAGCCATAGGTGAAATAGCAAAAAGATTTAATAAACCTTTCAGTTTAGAAAAACTAAAAATTAGATCTTCAAGAGATATAATTAATATAGTTGAAGATATGAAATTTGAAAAAAAAGAAATTTTGAAGCTTATTATTTTAAATACAAAAAATAATATATTAAAAATTAAAACAATATCAACAGGGAATGTTAATTCTGTTTTAGTTGATCCAAAACAAATTTTTTCGGAAATAATAAAAATGGAAGCACCAAAAATGATTTTAGTACATAATCATCCAAGTGGTGATGCTACTCCGAGCAAACAAGATATACAGATGAACGAAAAAGTAAAAGAATGTGCTAAATTATTTAAAATAGAGCTTTTAGATCACATTATTATTGGAGACGGAAACTATATTAGTATAGAAACTAGGAGATGAAAATGAATTTTTTAAGTAACTTAGATAATAGAGAAATAGGAATAGATTTAGGAACAGCAAATATATTAGTGGCTTTAAAAAGAAAAGGAATAGTTTATAGGGAGCCTTCTGTAGTAGCGTTAGATAAGCAAACTAAAGAGGTACTGGCTTTTGGAAATCAAGCTAAACTTATGCTTGGTAGAACACCAGAAAAAATAGAAGCTATTAAACCAATGAAAGATGGGGTAATTGCCGATTTTACTGCTACGAAATTAATGCTAAAGTCAATAGTAGCCAAGGTATGTAGAAAATACAAAATATTTAAACCAAGAGTAGTTGTAGGAGTACCTTCAGGAATAACAGAAGTAGAAAGAAGAGCTGTTGAAGAAGCAATTTTATCGAGTGGAGCAGGAAATGTATATTTAGTAGATGAACCAATGGCCGCTGCAATTGGTTCAGGGCTAAATACCTCAGAGCCTACAGGAAATATAATAGTAGATATAGGAGGAGGAACAACAGAAGTTGCTGTAATCTCACTTGGTGGAATTGTAGTAAGTGAATCTTTGAAAGTTGCTGGAGATGAATTAACAGAAGATATAATAAATTATGCAAAAAAAAATTTAAATATAATAATAGGTGAAGTAACTGCTGAAAATGTAAAAAAAGAGCTAGCTTGTGCAAAACCATTAGTAACTGAAGAAAGTATGGAAATTAGAGGTAGAGATGTAGTAACTGGTTTACCTATATCTAAAGAAATTACTTCAACTGATGTAGGAATAGCAATACAAGATTCACTTTTAAAAATTGTTGAAGCTATAAAAAGCTGCCTAGAACAAACACCACCAGAATTGCTTTCAGATATAGCAATAAAAGGAATAATGGTAGCAGGAGGAGGAGCTTTAATAAAAAACTTAGATAAGCTAATTTCAGAAAAAACGGATACACCAGTTTATATAGCTACAGAGCCTTTAGAATGCGTAGTAAAGGGTACACAAAAAATAGTGGAGGATGTAAATCATTTAAAAAAAGTATTAGGCTAAAATTAAAAAGAAAGGAAAAAGTATAAAATAGTTTTATACGAGGAATTAAAATGAATAGAAATAAACAAACAGAATTTTTAGGAGTAATTATTACAATTGTAATTTTAATATTATTAATATTTCTTTCAAATGTTCAAGTAGATAAGCTATCATACTTAGAAAGTGTTGTAAATACGGTGGTTACACCAGTTCAAAGATTTTTTACAGACATAAAGAATAAGATACAGGGAAATCAAGCCTATTTTGCAGATATGGAAGCTTTGAAAGCAGAAAATGAAGAACTAAAGAGAACAAATAGTGAATTAGAAACACAACTAAGAGAATTAGAAGTTATAAAAGCAGATAATGCAACACTTCAAGAATATATGAATTTAACTCAGAAATATGCAGAATATCAAACTATACCAGCCTATGTTATAAATAAAGATGTTAGTAATTACAGCAGTAATTTAATAATAAATGTAGGAACTAATGATGGTGTACAAACAAATATGACAGTAATAGCAGATAAAGGTTTAGTAGGTCATATTATATCTGTTACTGAAAAAACAGCAAAAGTACAAGTTATTATAGACGCAGCAAGTACAGTTAGCGCAAAAATAACAACTACTGATGAAAGTATAATTTGTAAAGGAACTCTTGAAAATAATCAAATTTTAAGAGCAAGCTATATACCTACAGGAGCTGAATTAATACAAGGAGATAATGTATCTACATCTGGACTTGGAGGAATTTATCCACAAGGAATTCATATTGGTACAATAAAAGAGATTATAACAACAAGTAATATTATAGATAGATATGCAATAATAGAGCCAGCAGTAGATTTTTCAAAAGTTAGTAATGTTTTAGTAGTAAAAAATCAATAATTATAGATAAGAAGGAGAGGAAAATGAAGAAAATAGGAATAGGTATTTTATTTTTTATAATATTCTTTATTATATATTTTTTAGAAGCTAATATATTTCCTTTTCTTACAATAAATGGTGTATTACCAAATTTATTTATAATTTTTATATTATTTATAGGTTTATTTGCAAATACAGCTTATGGAGTTTTTTTTGGAGCTATTTGTGGTTTAATATTAGATTTAATTTATGGTAAAAGCATAGGAATATCTGCTGTAATGTTTTGTATAGTTGGATATTTAGGTTCTTATTTTGATAAGAATTTTTCAAAAGAGAATAAAATAACAATTATTTTAATGGTAGTTGGATCAACAATCATTTTTGAGGCAGGGTATTATTTATTAAGTTCTATTATTATTGATTTTAAGTTAGAATGGCTTGCTTTTTTTAAAATACTAATAGTAGAAGTGGTTTATAATGTTTTATTATCTATTATACTATATCCTATTATACAAAAAGCAGGATACAGTGTAGATAGAATCTTTAAGAAAAATAATGTACTTACAAGATATTTTTAAAATAAAGAGGTGAGGAATCTGAGACAAAAAACTGAAATAGAAAAGTCTAATTTTAGATATAATGTAGTAACAACAATTATATATATTTTTGGTATTATAATTTTAATGCAATTATTTAATTTACAAATTGTAAATGGAACTGAATATAGAGAAACTTCTAATACAAGACTATCTAGAGAGGGAAAAATAGAAGCAGCTCGAGGAAATATTACAGACAGAACTGGTATTGTTTTAGCATCTGCAGATTCTAGCTTTTCAGTAGAAATGTATAAAACTAATGTAGAAGATAATGTACTAAATCATTCAATTTTGACTATGACAACTATTTTAGAGCAAAATGGAGATTCTTATATAAATCCATTTCCTATAAGTGTAAATCCTTTTGAATATCATTTTGAATCAGAAGAAGAATTACAAGAGTGGAAAGAAAAATATAAAATTCCAGATACAGCCTCAGCAGAGGAAGCTTTTTACTTATTTAGAGATAAATACAATATAGATTCAGAAGACATTTCTGAAATATCAAAAATATTAGCAATAAGATATGCAATTACTACTCAAGGATATTCTAATACAAAATCTATTCAAATATCAGAGAAAATAAGTAGAAATAGTGCAGTACAACTACAAGAAAGAGGAGCAGAACTTACGGGAGTAAGTATAGTTCAAGAACCTGTAAGAAAATATGAAAGAGGAACTTTAGCTTCACATATTATAGGTTATGTTAGCAGAATAACAGAAGCTAATAAAAAGGATTTTGAAGAAAGAGGAGATACTCACGAATATGATGCAGATGATAAAGTAGGACAAACAGGTATAGAAAAAGTATTTGAAGAGTATTTAAGAGGAGAAGATGGAACAAAACAGATAGATATGTCTGTAGACGGAACTATAACAGGTGAATATACTTCACAAGAAGCTGTAGGTGGAGCAAATGTAGTCTTAACAATAGATGCAAATCTACAGGCTGTTGCAGAAAATGCTTTAAGAAATAATATAGAAAAAATTAAGACAGGTGGTTTTGGAAAGACTTATGAAGCTAATGGTGGTTCTGTAGTAGTAACTAATGTTAAAACAGGTGAAATTTTAGCAATGGCAAGTTATCCAGATTACAATCCAAGTTATTTTTATGATGGAATATCAAATGTGCAGTGGCAAGAATATAACAATTCTGTTACAACACCACTTAGAAATAGAGCGATACAAAATGCTTATGCACCAGGCTCAATATTCAAGATGATTACAGCAATAGCAGGCCTTCAAGAACAAAAAATAGGTATAAATGATTATATAAATGATGTTGGTCAATACTATGTAGAAGGCACAAATAAAGGTTATAGATGTTGGATATTTACAGATTATGGTCATGGACATGGAAGAGTAAATGTAATATCAGCTATTCAAAAGTCTTGTAACTATTATTTTTATGAAGTTGGAAATAGATTAGGAATTGATTTGCTATCTAAATATGCTAGATATTTTGGACTTGGTTCAAAAACTGGAGTTGAATTACCAAGTGAAGCTAGTGGAACAGTTCCAGCTATGGAATTAGTAAAGGAAAATGAAAATAGAAATTGGTCTTCAGCAGATACAATTATTTCTGCTATTGGACAAAGTTACAATAACTATACTCCAATACAAATGGCAAAATATATATCAATGCTTGCTAATGGTGGAAAAAATATAGATTTAAGTATCATTAAAAACATTGTTCTATCAAATGGTACTCAAGTTGCAAGATCAGAAATAGATGAATTTGTAAAAAATAAATTAAACTTAGAAGATACAAATGAAGAAAACATAGAAATAAGTGAAGAAAATCTAAATGCAGTATTAGAAGGAATGAGATCTGTTGCAGAAGATGGTGGAACTGCATACTCTATATTTAAAAATTTTGAAATTAGTATAGGAGGAAAAACTGGTTCAGCTGAAGCTGGAAAATATGTAAATGCTTGGTTTGTGGGTTTTGCACCTTTTGAAGATCCAGAGATTGCAATAGTAGTTATGGTAGAAAATGGAGGCCATGGAAACTATACTGCAGAGGTAGTAAGAGATATAATGTTGGAATATTTTGGAATGAATGTTGCTAGTGTAAAGGAAGATATGACAGCAAGGCTAGAAACGGAAAGTTTTAGATAAAGAAAGGATGTGTAGTAATGTTAAATAATATTAAAATTAGCCAAACTACAGAAGAAATTGTTTTAAATGTAAATGTAATTGCTGAAATTCAAGAAATAATTGAAGAGTTACAAAATAAAATACCAAAGCTTAGAGATTTTTATCAATCTTCTAAAATTCCAATAAGAGTTACAGGAAAGCTATTTACAGAAACAGAGATAGAAATGATAAAAAAAATAATAAATGATGAAATAGATGTAGAGGTTAAATTTGATGATGTATCTGATTTATTAGGACTACACGCAATTAAGAAAACTTTTGAAACAAAAACAGAAATTTCAGAAACAAAATATATTCCAAACTGTATTCGATCTGGACAAAAAGAGGAGTATTCAGGAAGTTTAGTAATTTTTGGAGATGTAAATGCAGGAGCAGAAGTAATTGCTGGAGGAAATATAGCTATACTTGGAGCTTTAAGAGGCTTAGCTCATGCAGGTGCAAATGGAAATACAATGGCTGTAATATCTGCAAACTCGATAGATGTTACTCAAGTAAGAATAGCAAATTTAGTAAAAGAAATAGAGACTAAAATGGAAAAATGTCCAATTTGTAAAATAAAAGACAATAATATAATTATAGAATAAATTTTAAGACAATATTAGTAATAGAAAAATACTAAGAAGCAATATATCCATATTTTTTTCATTAAGTAAAATAATTACTAAGGTAATTAGTAATAAATCATCTAAGTATAGAGATGTACCACTTATATTTACAAGTGGTACATCTTTATTAATGTCTGTAAAAAAACTAAGTATTTGATTTATTCTCATTAGAATTATCTCCTCCTTTTGAATTAAAGAGCTCTAATAAGTTTAAAAGATTTGCATACTTAATATACTCATCTAATTTTTCCTGCTTATTCTTACGCAAGAATGGTTTTAGTGAGTTTAGTAAATTGTTTCGTGGAGCATTTTTTTGATTCATCTGTTGCATAATATTTTTAATTTTTAATATAGTTTCTATATCTAAATTAAAGTCATTTTGATTATTAGAGGAAAATGAATCTTGATTACTATCTGAATTTGTTGGCTTATCAGAATTATCAGAAGCTTTATTTATAATTTTATTTAAATCTATATTTTTCTCTTTTAAGATATTAGAAAATTGATTCATAACATTAGATAAATCTTCATTCATTTTAAAACCTCCGAAATTAATCTATTCTTTGTTAATATTTTTCCCTAAGTCTGTATTTTGTAAGATTTGCTGAGCTTTGTTAATATTTTTTTCTAATTCAGTCTTATCCATCTTTGAAATCATTGCTAGAATTTGATTTATATCTAAATTATTCATAGAACTTTCCTCCTAAAATATTCTAATATACTATATGCAATATATAAAAAAAGTTGATAAGAAATAGAAAATTAAATAGATACACAAAAGTAATAAAAATTTAATATAAGTAAATATATTGCTAAAGCTATGAATTTCCGTAAAGAAAAAATTTTATAAAGTCTGTAATAATCGAAAAATGGCAATTTTTGGCTATGTACAAATTTAAAAAATTGTTTTAGTATATGTATATATATTTATAGATTTAGGTAAAAAAGCACCTAAACTATAAAAGACTAAAGAGAAGAAAGGGATTTGAAAATGAAGAAAACTTGGAAGAAATGCATTGTTTTAGCAATAATATTTATTCTTACCTTTGTAAACTATGGCTTTTCTATTGAAGTTATTGCAACAGAAGGTTCTTCTGTTTTCTCTTCAGGAATTTTTAGGAAAAGCAGTATAGATCTTAAGGCTTATTTTGAAAATAATGGAGACGAAACAGAAAAGCTATTAGAGGTAAATAAAGAAGTTGTTATAACAACAGAATTAAACCCTAAAGAAGAAGGGATTTTAAAAGATGCAACTTTAAAATTAGAACTAGAAAATAGTGATAATAGTAATTTTGAGATTGTATCTGTTAGCAAAGAAGGAGAAGAGGAAAATAAGATTGAGAGTAAACTACTAAGTACTGGTATAGGTACTAATCTTAAAACCTCAATGGAATTTACACCAGATGAAACTACTAACACAGAAACAGTAGAAGAAACAAATCAAGAGGACACTTCTAATCAAAATACAGTAAGTTTCTCTGAAGATGAAAACGAAGTAAGAGAGAATACTGTAACAGAAGAAACTTCAAATTCTACTGAAGAAAATGTAACTACAGAAGAAACAAATACTACTGAGGAAGCAGAAGAAAATAAAGTAGAAGATGAAATGATTAATGAAGAAGAATTAATTGAAGAGGCAACTAAAGAAGCAGAAAAAGAGCAAATAAGTGATGCAAATAGTGAAATAAAAATAAATTCTTCAAATGAAATTTCACTTCAAAATATTTTAGATGCAACTAAATTAAATATTGTAATAAGATATAAACAAAATTCTACTATAAATATAGAAGATTTATATAAGAAGTTAAATGTTAGTTTAGTAGGAACTTTTATAAATACAGATCTTGAGGAGATAGAGGTTCAAGAAAAAGAAGATTTAACACTTGGTTGGGAGTATAGTAAAGAAATAGAACTTACTTCAGAATACACAAAAGTTTCACCATTTAGTGTTGGTGATAAAGTAGGAACAATAGTAGAAAATGAAATATCTGTAAAAAGAGAAATTACAGATACAAATTATTTACCTATAAAAGAAACAAATATAAAAATTCAAATCCCTGAATTAAAAGGTAAATTACCTACAGAAATAAGTGTAAATGCAAATAAATTGATGGCAACTAAAGGAGAAGAATTTGGTGCTGTAAGTTTTGACGAGAACAATTGGAAATATGATGAAAATTCACAAACAATAGAAATAAGTGTAAAAAATGAAAATAATGGAACTGCAGTAAATACACAAGGTGAAGATCTATATATAATTACATATAGATATGAAGATTATATAGAAGATCCAAATGTTGAACTTGGAAAAGATATAACCGTTAGAGTAGAAGAATATAATGGAAAAGAAAATAAAACACACGAAAAATCTATAAAAAAAGAACAAGAACAAGAAATAAATGTTGGAGAATTAATTACATACTCAGTAGGAACAACAGAAGATGAGATAAATAAAGGAAAAATTAATGCTAATTACTACTCAGAAACACAATATGAAACAGAATTTAAAACAATAGTTAATGTAAATATACTAACAAGTGATATGCTAGAGGCAATAACTATTGGCGGAGAAAAAGAGAATTATATAGATAATGATGGAAACGAGTTTAGTGCAGATAATGATGTAATGTATAAAGGAGTAAATTTTAATTACTCAGAAATTAAAAACATACTAGAACAAGGAAACACGATAGACCTATTAGATGCAGATGGAAATATATTATATACATTAAATAAAGAGAATACTAATTCAGAAGAAACATCAAAAATTGTTTTAACTGAACATACTAAAAAGCTTCAAGTAAGAATTAATTCAATTGGAGCAAATGGAAATATAAGTATTGAATTTGTAAAAGTAATAGGAAAAAGCTCATATACAGCACAAGAATTTAGTAAATTCGAAGCAATAAAAAGTAGTGTAAGAGCTTATGTGAAATATGCAGGAAGAGAAGAAAACTTTAGCTTAAAAGAAATAGAAACAGAAAAAGCTTTTTCAGAAAGTTACACAAGTGCAAAATTATCTATTAATAAAGATTATCTAACAACAATAGAAGCAAACGAAAATGTAGAAATTAAAGTTGAATTAAACAATGAGCAAGAAACAAGTGACTTGTACAAAAATCCATACTTTGAAATTGTATTTCCAAAATATATAAGAAGTGTAGAAATACAAAGTATGAATCTACTATACGAAAATGGATTAAAAGTTGGAGATTTCCAAACAGATACTAGTAGTGGTGATGTAAAATTAAGAGTAGAATTGCAAGGAACTCAAAAATCTTTTAGTGACGGAAGCTTAGCAAATAGTACAAGTATAATAATCAACTGTAAAATAGTAGTAGATGAAGTAACACCAAAGAAAGAAGATCAAATTAAACTATACTACTGCAATGAAGCAGTAACAAATTATGAATCTCAGACTAAATGGAGTATAAAAAAACAAACTCCAGAGAATATAGTAAAAAATACTAATGGGTTTGATGTTGCAGTATTTGAATATCAAGCACCAACAGGAATGGTAGCAGTTAATGCAATTAAAAACTATGACGGAAACTCAAATGAGATAAAATCTGTAAAACAAGGAACAGTTACAGCAGAAGTAAATAGAGATAAAGGTTCTCAAATAGCACAAATGGAGCTTACAACATTAAACAATACAGGAAATGATTGTACAGATGTTGTTTTAATAGGTAGAGTACCATTTAAAGGAAATAAGACTGTTGCAAGTGGCGAAGATTTAGGAACAACAACAGATGCTTATATGAAAGATTTAATTAAATCAGATATAAACAATAGTATAGGAGCAACAATTTACTATTCTACAAATCCAGAAGCAAACAAAAACTTAGAGGATAGCTCAAATGGTTGGACACAAGAAGTTTCAAATATAAATGATATAAGATCTTACTTAATAGTAGTAGATGGAACTTTAAAAGCAGGTGCGGTACTAAAATATACTTACGATTTTGAAATTCCAACAAATTTACCTTACGAAGCTGGAATATATGGAACTTTCTCATCTTACTACAACAATAATTCAGATGTAGCTATAGTTTATGAGAGTTCAACAGCAGATAAAGTAGGTTTAACTACAGAAGCAGGACCAAAATTAGAAGCTAGTTTGGGTGTAGATATAGGTGATGGACAAGATATATTAGAAGGAAAAAGATTAGAATATACTATTTTTGTAAACAACACAGGAAGTATTAATGCAGAAAATGTGCTGGCAAAAGTGGAAGTACCAAGATATGCAGCACATACAGAGCAAGGAAGCACATCAGGAAATATTGGAGATTATGGTTTTGTAATAACAGATAAAAATTCTCTAGAATTACCAATAGGAACTGTTAACGCAGGAGAAATGAAAGAAGTAAAATTCTATCTTCAAGCTGATGAATTACCTACATTAGAAGAATATGCATCTACTTTAGGTATTGATTCAGGAACTGATGATTCTGGTACATACTATGTAGATGAAAATGGAAACAAAACATATATTACAGAAGTACCAGAAATATGGATAGATGTACAAGCAAAAATAGAAAGTACAACTTTTGGAAATGTATTAGAGACTAATACAGTAAGAAATAGGATTAAAAAATCAAACTTCATTTCAGTTTTTTCTATAAAATATGATAGAGAATTAGGAATTGGTTATGATTCAAACTTTAACTTACAAGTATTAAATAATTCTGGAAAAGACTTAAAAAATGTAAAAGCAATATTACATACAAATAAATATCTACCTTATGTATCATCAGAAAGCAGTCGAGAGAATACAAATGTAAATTATGATGAAACAAATCAATTAGTAACATTTGAATTAGGAGATATAGAAAAGGATGGAGCCTTTACCTTAGATGTAATTTTAAGAGCTGTAAATATACCTACAGGTAGCGAAAATATTGATTGCTATTTTGAACTTACAGCTGATGATATAGAAACAGAATACAGTACAACTATTCCACAAAAAATAGTTAAATCATACCTAACAGCAAGTCAGACAAATACAATTTTAAATAAACAAGTAAAAGAGGAAGAAACTTTTACAATATCTGTAAAAGTAAAAAATGAAGGAGCAAGTAGTGCAGTAAACAGTACATTTAAATTAGATGTACCAGAAATTTTAAGAGTTAAAACAGTTAGCTATGATGGAGATTTAACAGGAATACTTGCAAACGGAAATGGAACAGGAAAAATAGATACAACTCTTCCTGTACTACCAATAGGAAGTACAATAAATATTAATATTACTTTAGAAGTATTAAATATAGCTGGAAGTGAAAATACAAATGTATCTTTAGAGCCAAGATTAACAAATGAATATCAAGAAGATATTGTTTTGGATAAAATTGAGTTTATGGTAGTAAACGATAAATTAACAGAGGAAGAACAAGAAGCTATAAATCAAGCAGAAGATGAAGCAGAACAAGATAAACAAAATGAAGAAGATAAAGCAAATGCAGATAAAGAAGCAATTTCAAACCAAGGAAATAATAATCAAAATGGTCAAAACAATAATTCTTCAAATAATCAAAATAATTCAAACAATGGAAATACAGGAAATACAAATCAAAATGTAAATTCATCTAATAATGATCAGAATGAACAAACAAACAATAATCAAGCAGTAGAATCAGCAGTATATACCATTGGAGGTACGGCTTGGATAGACGAAAATAAAGATGGTGTAAAAGATGAAAATGAAGCTAAACTAAAAGGTGTAAAAGCAAACTTAATGAGTGTAGAGGAAAGTAAGATAGTTCAAACTACAGAAACATCTGATGATGGAGAATATGCTTTTAGAAATGTAAGTACAGGAAACTATATTATTACTTTT
Organism: uncultured Clostridia bacterium; assembly: GCA_944390345.1. GTDB lineage: Bacteria > Bacillota > Clostridia > TANB77 > CAG-508 > Scatovivens. The sequence goes on along the minus strand of CALXPP010000011.1, from coordinate 6,973 downwards.
GAATATGACACAAATATATACGAACCAACAGTATATAGAAAAAATGGAGTAGCAGAAGATATAAATTCCGATGTTACTTTAGGAAATAATACAAACTTAGCAGTAACAGACCAAATTACAGTAAATGGAGATGTAACACACATTGATATAGGATTAATTTCAAGTAGTATATTTGATTTAAAAATAAACAAATATATATCACATGCTACTGTAACAGTAAAAGATAAAGTAAAAGAATACGATTTCGATAATAAAGAAATTGCAAAAGTAGAAATTAGAGCAAATGAACTAAAACATGCAAAAGTAGACTTAGAATACACAATAGTAGTTGAAAATGTTGGAAATATCGAAGGATATGTAGAAAGATTAGTAGACTACTTAGGAAGCGACCTAACATTTAACGAAGAAGAAAATTCAATTTGGTACTTAGGAAATGATGGAAATTTATATACTAAGAACTTAGACAATACAAGCTTAAAACCAGGAGAAAGAAGAGAAATCAAATTAGTTTTAAGTAAACAAATGACAGAAGAAAATACTGGTTTCGTAAGTAATAAAGTAGAAATAGTTAGTAGTTATAGTAATACAAACTTAAATGAAAATGCAGATAATAATGTAAGTATTCAAAATACTTCAATATCTGTAGCAACAGGTAGAGCAGTTGGAATAATAAGTACAATTACAATAATTGCAGTATGTGCAGGAATGGGATACTTCATATACATAGGTAAACTGAAGATACCAAAAATAAGTAGAAAGAAAATATATAAGTAAGGGGGTGAGCAAAATGAGAAATAAAAAAAGTTTAATAAAATTATTTATAATCTTAGCTTTAATACTTGGAATAGCAGTATATGCTTTTCAAACTATAGTTTTAGCAGATGATTCAGGAGAAAATAATCCAGAATCTGCAATAGAAGGTATAGATAATGAACAGTTAAATAAAATAACAGCAAGTCTACAACAAATGCTAGGAAAAATTCCATGGAGCTCATCTAGCCCAATAAATGCTGCAACATTTAATAGTAATCCAAATTATTTCTGTGCACAGCATGGTACAGCTTATGCAACAACAGCAAATATAGATGGATTTACAGGAAGTCACGACTATTTAAGTGCTAGTGGACTATCTTATGTAAGATATAATGGTGGCTGGGATATAAAAACACCTGCCATAGGAACAACAGTTAGAACAGACCATAAACAAGATGGAGAAAACTTAGGAACAAGAACAAGCTATTCAAATTTCCATTATGAAGAAATACCACAAAGCTATAGTGGAGGAATTGCATTTGTACTTGCAAGATATAAACAAACTTTTGCACAAAGAGCAAGTACTGGATATACAAACGACCCATTGCAACACGCAATTTGGTATCATTATGGTCAATTAGGTGCAGGAGAAAGCAATCCACTAAAAGAAGCAATGGATGCATATGATTCTTATTATGATGCAGCTATAAATAGACCTAACATAGATGTAACACCAGATAAAAATGTAGGTACTGTAAAAAGTGGAAATAACTATGTTGTTGGACCATTTGAAATGAGTAAATATGTAAGAGCAGTGGATTATAAATTTGATGAACCTACTGGATATTCTGGTGGGCAAGAAGCTGGAAATGAAGATGAAACAAATCCAAATGCTCCAGAATGGAGTACAGGAAATACAAATTTACAAAATAAATTTGGTACATCTGCAGATATGCAGGGTACAATTATAAAAGCAGTAGCTATTTTAAACAATGGAACTAGATATGAATTTCCAGTTCCAGAACCAGGAGCAACCTTTAATATTACAATTCCAATCTCAGTAGTTGGAAGTGCAGATGAATTAGAAAAAATAGAATTTACATATCAGAGAATTCACGCAACAGGTAATGGTACAAAATATGAAGGATATCAAGTAGAGATTACTTGGGTAGAAAGCAGTGACTGGAAAGGATGTGGAACATATTATTGTTCTAATCATGATTATCATACTCATCCAGATCATAGTGATTGTGATCATTCAGAAGGAATTTATAATTGTGAAGACGAGGATTGCTGGTCTTGCCATGGACATTCTACTGGTGAAAATATTTCAAATAGTAGTGACTATTATGCATACTGTGGACACGGTCATACAAAATGTAGAGCTGTTGAGTGGAAAGTAGCTTCAGTAAACAAAGACCACTGCCAAGATGGCTTGGAAGCATATGGTAGCTTATGGTCAGATACAAAAACATATACAATAGATGTAAATGTACCACTTACAACAGACCTATCAATTTATAAATATATAGTAAAAGTAAACCACACAAACAATGAATATATCTTTGGTAGTGCAGGTGCAGAAGATACAAGTAGAAAATTTAAAACAAATAAATCAACAGACACTGTAAAAGTTGAAAGAGGAGATACAGTAACATATAGAATTGATATTGAAAATAAATCAAGATTTGATGTAAGAGTAAAAGTAAAAGATTACTTACCATCAAATGTAGAACAAGTAAAGATGCCAAGTGAAATAAGTACAAGCTCTTGGATAACTGTTGCAGCACATAGTACGAAAACCTTTTATATAACTTTGGTACCAAATGCGACAACAGGAAGCTATACAAATACAATTCAATTTATTACAAGAAATGATACAAATCCTCATATGGAATATACTTACTATAAAGGAAATGGTCCAGGACCAATTGTAAACTTAAATACAAGAGAAAGCGACTACGATACTTATACAATCAAAGAGTATCAAGTAAATATTAATAAACACATTACAAGAGTTGAGCACATAACAAATGGCGAAGGAACATATGATTCTACAGCTAATACAGAAACTAATTTGAAAACAAATCAATCAGCAGGAACAAGAGTAAATAGAACAGATGCACAAAACTTAAATGATCCTGTTTATGTAGAATATGGAGACAGAGTTTACTACGAAATAGATGTATATAATACAAATAATAATGACTATAGGGGAACAAACAACTCTGCAGAACCATATTGGAGCCCAGATATGATACATACAAATATCGCTGATTATTTACCAGATAAATATAGTGATTTGCAAGTATCAGTAGAAAATGCAATGAATTCTCCAGCAATTAATATTACAAGTAAATCAAGCAACAATGGAGGAGGATTTACAGTAACAGATTTACAAGTAGAAGCTAATTCTTATGCTACTATAAAAGTTTCTTTAATAGTAGAAGAAGTAAAAGCAGATACAGTATGTGGCAACACAGCTGAAATAGTAGGAAATGTAAACAATATAAATGATCGTTATATTAAAAATAATGAAGGTAAAGATAGATTAACTTCAACAGATTACTACAAATTAAATGACTATTATATTAATATAGATAAATATATTAGTTCTTATGATGGATTAGTAATGCATCAAAACAATAGTCAAGGCTTTACAAATAACGAAACAAGCTCAATCAATACAGCAGAATCTGTAGAGAGAAGAGGAAGAACAGATACAGACAAAGAAAACAGTCCATTTATGGCAGAAAAAACAGAGACTTTAACTTATTCAATAAGATTAGACAACAAATCTACAAATAGTGGAACTAAACCAGCAACTAAAGTTAGAACTACAGATATTACAGAAACTCTAGATCAAGGTTTAAGTTTCCAATCTGTAACAGCTAAAATATTTAAATCTGACGGAAGTGTTAGAATAGATAATTTACCAGTTACAGTGACAGATAAAGGAAATAATGTTTATATTTTAAGTATTGCAGATATGCAAGGAAATGAATATACAACATTAAATCCAGGAGAATATATTATCTACTATGTACAAGTAAAAATTACAGAAAGCAATATGTTCTTGTACAACTTACGAAATAAAGCAGAAATTACAACTCTAACAAATATAAACGACAAAACAAAAGATAGAATTGTAACAGAAGAAAATAAATATCCAATTAAAGAATCTAGCGAATATGTAAAACTAAAAGATTTAGTTATAGCTGGTAAAGTTTGGTTAGACAAAAATCAAGATGGATATATGACAGATGATGAAACTAGATTTAAAGATATTGTAGTACATTTATATGATGCAAATACAGATACAATAGTAGAAACAGTAAGAACAAATGATGAAGGACTATATACTTTCGGTAGAGTATATAAAGCAGAAACAAAATATGATGGAAGCAAAGTAATTGGTTCAGTAGAAGAAGAGCCAAATAAGAAAAACTATCAAAATGGAACAGAGCTAAATAGATACTATGTAGAATTTGAGTATGATGGTTTAAGCTATAAATCAACAGAAATTTATTCAAATGATTCACATATTTCAGAAAGCTGGTTACCAATAACAGATAGTGGAAACTATATAAATGATTCAAACGCTTATGAATTTAAAGACGATAGAGAAGAGTTTAATAGAAATTTTGAAACTATAGGCTACAATGTAGGTTATAAAGTAGGAGAAGATAAAAATTCAAATACAGGAACTACAACAATAGAATATAGTAAAGAAAATCACGAAAGTACATTATTAGAAGATAGAAGCAGATTAATGACAGCTCGTTCTTTCGTACTTACAAAAGACAAAAATAGATCTGAAGGAACAGATAGTACAACTAAAACTTTATGGTTATATCCACTAAGTTCTTCAGATTACAGATTAGCAGAAACAGAATATCTAAAATACATTAACTTAGGACTTGAAGAAAGAGAAGATATTGACATATCTATAAAGAAAGATGTTTACCAAGTAAAAACTACAATAAATGGTGAGGAAGTAATTTACGACTACAACCAAGAAGCAACAAATGGTGAATACACAAATGATTATGTAATTAAGAAACCTTATGAACTAGACTTTTACGAATCAGATTATAAATATAGATATGAGCAATATAAAAATGAAAAGGTTCAAGAATATAAAGGTTTAGAAAGTGAATTAAATGTAGAAGTAACATTTAAGATTGCTATTACAAATGAAAATATTAGAGAAAATGAACCATATAGAAATAATAAAGATATACCAGTAGATATAACAATAGACGAACTTGCAGATTACTATGATGAAAACTTTATAAAATATACTGGTGAAGAAAATAATACAATAACAGTAAAAACAAAAGATGGAGATTACTTAAAAGATAAAGAAATAAAAATAGCAGAAGCTTGGTATAAAGCTGATGAAAATTCAGAAGAATCTAGACAACTTACATTATCTAATACATCAAATTACAATAATGAAAGAAGTTTCACACAGGATGGATATAATACACTATATATAAGAGGCTTTGATGATATAAAAATCAAAGAAGGAGAAACAGGATATGTATTTGTAAAATATGTTTTAGATAAAGAAGAAAACACAAGAAACTTAAAGATTTCAGACGATAAAGAAAATAACTTCGGTATAGAAGGAATTGCTGAAATTAATGCATACTCAACTTGGTATGGTGAAGTACCAGAAGGATATACAGTAGAAAACCCTGCTTATGAAGTAAATTACCCAGCAGGTTTAGTAGATAAAGATTCAAATCCAGGAAATATTGGAGATGATAATGGAGTTTCTACTTCAGCTACAGGAAATAAGAGTGCTGATGAAACAGGTTTATATGAAGATGATACATATAAAACTGGAATAAAAATGAATGTAAAAACAATAGAAACACCACCAACTACTACACCACCAGGAGAAAACCCACCAACAGAAGAAACATATAGAGTATTATCTGGATTTATCTGGGATGATTCAAGATCAGAAAGTATAACAGATACTGATGGAAATACACAATATGCAGGAAATGGTTTATATAATAATAATGATAATAAACTGGGAGAAGCGAAATCTAATGAAAATGTACTAGAATTATTAGATAGCAATCACGATTATAGTAATATTGTAGAGAAATTTAATGTTCCAGTTGCAGAGCAAAATGACTTCGTTGTAAAAGATGCAAAAGCACAAATTATAGAGATAGTTAAGATTCCAGAAAATGAAGATGCACCTTGGGAAGGCGGAACAAAATACTATGAAGAAATAATTGATGCAAACTGGACAGCAGTTCAAGAAACAAGAACAGATGTAAATGGTAAATATGTATTAAGTGGATTTATACCAGGTTACTATATAGTAAGATTCTCTTATGGAGATACAACCTCAGATGAAATGATGACATTTAATGGTCAAGATTATAAATCTACAAAATACACAGCTGGTGTAGAAAACTATACCTATAAACCAGCAGAAAATGAACAAAACTTAGACATAGCTAAGATTAAAGAATATGATAAAATAATGGAAGCTTTAGAATCAGAAAATAAATCTGATGCAAGAGATGACGAAATAACAAGATTAAATGCAATTTCATATTCAGAGATTATGACTAATGAAAAAGCAGATACATTAAAAGGTATATCAATACCAGAAGGCGATAATAGAGATGCAAGAAAAGCAACACTTGCAGAAAAAACAAAAATGAATGCAGAAACAGTAACCTTCTATGTAAAACCTGAAAAATTAGATAGCTATGCAGATAATGTAACTTATGCAACTTGTACAAATATACCATATGATAGAATAATTAGTAGAACCTTCAATGTAAAAAACATTGACTTTGGTATAGAGTATAGACCAGAAGCTGAAATATCTTTAAATAAGGAAATTAAAACAATACAACTTACAACTTCAGATTCAAATATATTAATGAAAATACCATTTAAAGATGTTGTAGATGCAGATGGTAACTTACAAGTAAATGATGTAACAGGAAAAGTATTAAAAAAAGTATATATAGATAACAAAGATATTTCAGTATCTATTGGAGGAAGTATGTATATAGAAGGATTAAGCCCAATAGAAAGAAAAAAAATATATGGAAATAATCCATATTATATTTTGGGAAGCAATTTTGGACCATACAAAACAGAAGAATTCTATAAAAAAGGATATGAACTGTTCAAAAACGCAGAAGATGTATGCGTTAGAGACAAGTATACATATAAC
>CALXPP010000010.1 GCA_944390345.1 uncultured Clostridia bacterium | reverse complement strand
CTATCTTTTCTTGGCTTTTATTTGGTTTTATCATATATGTAAAAATTTGTCTCATTTTCTCACCTCCTTTAGTGTTAATATTTATATCATACCGAACATCTTTTTGCAATGCTTTTTTTTAATTTATTTATTTTTTATTAATTTTCTATTAATTATTTTTGAGAACTTTCCTATTATATAAAAAAACAAGGAAAACTCCTTGTTTTTTTATATTTTTATTGATATATTTTTTTGCAATCTTTCTTTATAGTATTTTAGCACCGAATGGAAATAGAGACAATTTGGCAATTTTAAAAAATTGAAGTCCAAATGGAATTCCAACTATTGTTATACACCAAATACATCCAAAAAATACATTTTCCAATGCCATTGGAATTCCAAAAAAGATAATCCAGATTAAATTTGCTATTAAAGAAGGTATTCCACCACCATATTCAATTTCTTTTCCAAATGGTGCAAAAGCTAAAGAAGCAAATTTAAAGCATTGTTTTCCATATGGAATTCCTATTATTGTTATACACCAAATGATTCCAGATAAACACCAAGAAAGTCCACTTAAAAATCCACCAAAAATAAACCATAAAATATTACCTAAAAAATTCATAATTTTCTCCCTTCACTATAAACATTATATCAATAAATTATATCTTTTGCTACATTTTAAATTATAATTTTAATATATGTTATTTGCTTCTTCTTCAGTTAAATATCCATTATGAATCATTTTTTCTATAACCTTTTTTTGCCTTTCCTTTGCAAGTTCTGGATTTTTGGTAGGTGCATATACAGATGGTGCATTTGGAATTCCAGCAAGTAAAATACATTCCCCATCAGTCATTTCATTTAATTCTTTATCAAAATATCCTTTGCAGGCTTCTTTTACTGTATAATATCCATCTCCAAAAAATATACTATTTACATATAATTCAAAAATTTCTTCTTTTGTATAATTTTTTTCAATTTTCCAAGTCATAAATACTTCTGCAATTTTTCTTTCTATTTTCTTTTCTCGAGTAAAATACATATTCTTTGCTAGTTGCTGTGTTATTGTACTTCCACCTTCTACAAATTCCATTGCTTTTATGTCATTTATAGCAGCTCTACATATTGCAAATATATCTATCCCATTATGTTTATAAAATCTTTTATCTTCAACACTTATTACGGCATTTATATACATCTGTGGTAGTTCTGAAAATTTTGCATAGTTTTCTTTGTTTTGTATCTGCTCTACTTTTTCTTCAAGTGATGTGCTTTCTATAGCATCTTTATACATATTGTAGCCATTGCCTATAAATAAAAGTGCTATACTAAGTACAATTAATATTAAGAAAAATACTGCTTTAAAAAATATTTTCACATCTACCACCTCATCTCTTTTTTCTATTCTTCTTCCTTTATAATATTTTTACTTCCTACATATGTTGAAAGGAAATATAATCCATAAACTACTCCTATAATTATTACTGTTGCTATTACTGATGGTAATAGTTGCTCAGAGCTAGCTAATCCTGACATTACAGATATTGCAAATTGTATTCCAAATATTGAATGTATTATAGCTAGTGCTAATGGTAACATAAAAAATATAAATATCTGTCTAAATAGTGCCCCATTTATCATTTTTTCATCACAACCGATTTTTCTTAAAATAATATATCTTTGCTTATTATCAGAGCTTTCTGTTAATTGTTTTAAAGCTAAAATAGCTGCACTGGCTATTAAAAATACTATTCCTAAGTAAATTGCTATAAATACTACTATTGTTGCTATTCCTACGCTTGCTTCTCTAATTGCTATTTTTGTAAAACCATCTAGTAAAATTCCATCTTTCTCCATTGCATTTACTAAAGAACTATCTTCATCCACAAAGTTTTTTTCTATTTCTTCTATTTTTTCTTCTGTTTCTGCATTATAGTTTGCTGCTAAAAAATATTGTTCTTTATATTCTTCTGTTAGAGGACAACTATCAGGTACTAATACTATTCCTGTATTTGTATGACTAGTTGACATTAATATATATCCCTCTTTTGATTCGTCATATTTAGGCTTATATTCTTTTCCAAGTATTGTTAATTTAGTACCTAGTTTTAAAGCATTATCTCTTAAAGGTTTCATACTATCAAAATCACATAACATTATATATTCATCATTTTCTAATTCATATTCTGGCAAACCATAAAGTCTTGCAATTTTATTATAATCTGATATTTTTATAATAGTTTCTACTGAATCGTAGCTTAACATTGAATATTGTGCCTTTGCTTCATCAAAATATTCTCCTAAGGAAACCTGCATTGTTACATCATTTATTGCATAAATTGGTATTTCAACAACATCTTTTAAATTATTCATGTCAAAACCGTATTCTTTTAAAGTTTCACTTACAAGTTTTCTTGAATCTTCTCTTTGAAGTTCTGTATATTGAATTTCTCTACCATATGCATTTACACTTTTTTCTGGTAAATTTGCTGTTTTGTACAAATTCAAATCTACTGGTGTCATCTCTTTTAAATCTTCTTGCATAGTTTTTCTCAAAGATAAGCTACTAGATAAAACACTTATTGTCATAAAAAGCATTAAACATATTACGCTCATACTAATAACAGTTGTATTTATCTTGTTGTTTATCTGCCTTAACACAAACATATTAGTACCTTTTAAATATAAAGATTTTCTCATTTGTACTACTTTTAAAATAAATCCAGATAATGACCAAAATATAAGTATAGTACTTATAATTCCAAGCAATATAATTGGTAGCATCTTATCTGCAGTTGAAAGAGTTTGTACGCCACCAGTTACTTTCCAATAACAATATGCTAAAATTCCTACAGCTATTAAAAATATTAATATAGAAAGTATTGGATTTTTAATTTTTACCTTTTCGTTTTTCTTTATAGCTGTAAGTAAATTAATTAATTTATATCTTGAAATTGTTATAGTATTAAATATCATTACTGCAAGGTACATTATTGCAAAATATATACATGTTTTTATACAAGCATCTTTTGAGAAAACGAATACAAATTCTGTCATATCTGCTTCAAAAAGTTTAGCTACTAATATAGACATAAATTGTGAAGCAAATATACCTATAATAAGCCCTGCCACAAGAGATAGTAATCCTACTAATATTGTTTCAAAAAGAATTATTTTAGATATTTGTCTTTTTCCCATTCCAAGAGTCATATAAATACCAAACTCTCTTTTTCTTCTGTTTATTAGGAAATTATTAGCATATACAATTAATAATCCTAATATTACTGATATAAATACTGAAACAAAATTTAGCATTTGTATCATTAATTTTATAATATTTCTAGTTGAAGCCGAAATATCTAACATTGCCTGTTGACTGTCTAAAGAGTTAAACATATAAAATATAGCTACACCTAATACTAAGGTTAAAAAATAAATTGCATAATCTTTAAAACTTTTTTTCATATTTTTTATAGATAATTTAAATAACATCGTTCAAATCACCTCCAAGAAGTGTTTGTACCTCAATTATCTTTTCGAAAAATTGCTTTCTTGTATCGTTTCCTTTTACTAATTCGTTAAAGATTTTTCCGTCTTTAATAAATATTATTCTATCTGCATAGCTAGCTGTAAATGCATCATGTGTAACCATTAAAATTGTCGCACCTAATTTTTTATTTAAGTTTTCAAAACTTTCTAGCAATTGTCTTGCAGATTTGCTATCTAAAGCTCCTGTTGGCTCATCTGCTAGTACTATTTTTGGGTTTGTTATTATTGCTCTACTTGAGGCAACTCTTTGCTTTTGTCCTCCAGATATTTGATATGGATATTTATTTAAAATATCTTCTATTTCTAATTTTTTAGCTACTTCTTTTACTCTTTTATCAATTTCGTGAGGATTTACTTTTTGAATAGTTAAAGCTAGTGCTATATTCTCATAAGCTGTTAAAGTATCAAGCAAATTAAAATCTTGAAATATAAATCCTAATTCTTCTCTTCTGAATTTATTTAGTTTATTTCCTTTTAATTTTGTAATATCTTGATTGTTTATTATAATCTTTCCAGCAGTTACTCTATCAATAGTAGAAATACAGTTTAAAAGTGTAGTTTTTCCTGAGCCGGATGCTCCCATTATTCCTACAAATTCACCTTTTTCTACATTAAAAGAAATGCCTGCTATTGCTTTTGTTAAATTAGATTTATTTCCATAATATTTTTCAATGTTTTTTACCTCTAATACATTGCTCATTTCTTTATCTCCTTTCCTTTTCTATAGCTTAATTATAAATCCTATTAAATTTTCTTGCCATTGATTAAGCTTACATTTTAATTACATTTTTGTAAGATTTATAAAAAGCAAGACTAAAATTTTCCAAAGATATAAAAATAAGCCCATTTTAAATAGGCTTTTTTAAAAATTTGTATAACTATTTTTTGGAAAGATTGTTCTCACTTCTGTCCCTTTATCTCTTTCAGAATTTAGTTCTATTCCCAAACCTAATTTATCACATAATTTTTTGCACAAATACAAGCCTATTCCGGTAGATTTTTTACCAATTAGTCTTCCATTTTCTCCTGTAAAGCCTTTTTCAAATACTCTTGTAATTTCTCCTTTTTTTATTCCTATTCCATTATCTTTTATGTACAAAATAACTTTATCACTCTTAGGTTCGGCATATATTTCTATTTTCTTATCGTCTTTTTTTGAATATTTAATAGAGTTTTGTATAATTTGGTTTACAATAAAAGTAGCCCATTTACTATCTGTATAAACCTCTTGCTCTAAATTTTTTAAATCTAATGCAATTTTTTCATTAAGTAAAGTAGTTTTATTTTTCAAAATTGCTCCATTTACTATTTCTTTTAGATTTGTTTTTGTAATAACATAATCTTTTTCTACAGCATTACTCCTTGCATAAAACAACGCTTGTTCTGTGTAATTTTCCACTTTATCTAATTCTTCTTCTATGCTTTTAGTAACATTAGTTTTATTATTCTCAATAATCATTTTACTTGCAGCAATAGGTATTTTTACTTCGTGAATCCAAAGCTCTATATATTCTTTATAATCCTCTTGAAGATTTTTATAATTGTTTACATTTTCTAGCATAGATTTTCCAGCTTCTTGCATAACTTCCTTTAAAATTTTTCCCTCTACAAAATCAGGTGCTTTTATTATCTCAGAAATCAAATATTTTTCCTCTAATTCTTCTAAATTGTTTTTTAAGCTATTATAGAAGCTTTGTTTGGTTTTATATTCTATAAAAATTGAAATACTTAATACTACAAGTATTATTACTGCTGTATATAGTTTAGCTATAATACTTATATGGTAGGCCATTAGAAGTATTTCTATACTGATTATTGCTAATATCATTACTGCAACTAATAGTATTTTATCCTTTATAAAATCTTTAAATCTCATTTTAATATATACCCCTGTCCTCTTTTGGTTTCTATTTTATTTTCTAAACCTAGTTCTTCTAATTTTGTTCTTAGTCTTTTTATATTTACATTTAATGTATTATCATCAATAAATTCTTCACTTTCCCATAAATAATCCATTAATTCATCTCGTGAAACTACTTTATTTATATGAATACTTAAAAAGTATAAAATGCTATATTCATTTTTGGTTAAATCTATTTTTTTATTTTCTTTTTCTATTACTCTTTCTGCTGTATTTAAAATAAAACCATTACAATCTATTTTCTCTAAATTATTTCCAGCTTTTTGATTTCTCTTTAAAAGACCTGTTATTTTAGCAAGTAATATTTGTATATTATATGGTTTAGTTACATATTGATCTGCTCCACTATATAAGCTCATTAATTCATCTATTTCATTATCTCTACTTGTTACCATTATAATCGGTACATCTGATACTTTTCTTATTTCTTTACATATAAATTCACCATCTATATATGGCAAATTTATATCTAATAAAACTAAATCTGCATTTTCATTTAATATATCTTGAACAGTATTATCAAATTTTTCTATACTTCTTGCTAAAAATCCATTTTTGTTTAAAAAAGTCTCTAACTCTTTCCTTATTTTCTTATCATCTTCAACAATTAAAATTTTTTGCATAGCTTAACCTCCATTTTTATTATAGCATATTTTTTTATTTTTTAACTTACATTTTTGTAAGATTTCGGCAGTAAAAAATGAACCCTCCTTGTTAAACTTTTTGTCTAACATTTTGGGTTCACTTCAATCAGCATATGCTCCATTTTTTTCTAATCTTTTTTAACTTTTAGCTACTCATCAAAATTAGTAGATACACTCCAAATTAATATTTACTCTAAATTTCAAATTCTTTTGCATATTCAACAGTACCTTTTATTTCTATATTTGTATCATTCAATTTTATAGCCATAAAATTCTCATCTGGAACTTGAAAAGGTGCTTTTATTCCATATTGTATTGCTGGAATATAGCCCATTTTTGAATAATAATTTTCACTACCTAATACTATTGAATAATGATACCATAAATTCTTAGCTATATTATGTCCAGTTTCAATTAATTTTTTACCTATTCCTTTTCTTTGGTATTCTGGTAACACTGCTAATGGTGCTAAAGCTAATTCTATGTTATCTTTAATTTTTATTTTAGTAAATAAAATATATCCTACAATTTTATTTTCCTCTACTGCTACTAAAGATAATTCTGGAATAAAAGCTTCACTCTTTCTTAGTTTAACAACTAAGTCTTGTTCATTTCCATCACTATGTTCTGCTGTTTCAAATGCTTTTTTTATAACATTATATACTTCATTATAGTCATTTTTATTTTCTTTTCTGATTTTAAACATAAATATTATAAAACTCCTTTTATTTTTTATAACTTCTAAATTTTTCTAAAATTTAAATTCATCAATAACATTTCCATCTATATCTTTTAGCACTATACTTTCTTTGTCTAAAATTAAATAACTATTTTTTGTATTATCTTTTGGTAAAGAGATAGAACCTGGATTAGCAAAAATTATTCCATCTTTTTTTACAATAAAGCCTGTATGAAAATGCCCATAAATCATCATATCTATTTGTTCATCTGGTAAATTATCCATATTGTTTTTATGTCCATGAGTAAAATATACTTTCATATTATTTACTTCTAAAAGTAAATGTTCCTTAAATTTAAACTCTGAAATCATTTCATCTACTTCAGCATCACAATTTCCTTTTATAACCTCTAATCTATCTTTTAAAGAGTTTAGTATTTCTGCAACTTTCATTGGTGAATAATCTTTTGTTAACGGATTTCTTGGACCATGATAATATAAATCTCCTAGTACAATTATTTTATCTGCTTTTTCTCTTTCAAAAATTTCTGGTATTTTTTCTGCGTAATATGCAGAGCCATGTATGTCCGATACAACTAATAGTTTCATAAAATTCCTTTCAAATTTTTAGCTTTTGCTTAATTTTATATAAATTTTTATTTTTTTGTCAATGCTAAACTTTATATTTTATATTATATGTTTCTATGTTAAATAAATCAATACGAAAAAAAGATAAATACAGACATTTTCATATCTACATTTATCTTTTTACTATAAACTTTAAGGAATATCCCTTAAAGTTCATTATTCTAACTCAAAAGCTCCTGTATATAATTGATAATATTCACCTTTTTGTGCAATTAAATCTTCATGAGTTCCTCTTTCAATTATCCTACCATGCTCTAGCACCATTATTGCTTTTGAATTTCGTACTGTTGATAGTCTGTGAGCTATAACAAATACAGTTCTACCTTCCATTAACTTATCCATACCATCTTGTACAATTTTTTCTGTTCTTGTATCTATGCTTGAAGTTGCCTCATCTAATATCATTACAGGTGGATTATTTATAGCAGCTCTTGCTATTGATAAAAGCTGTCTTTGTCCTTGAGATAAGTTTGCTCCATTTCCTGTAAGCATTGTATTGTAACCTTTTGGTAATCTTCTAATAAAGCTATCTGCGTTTGCAAGTTTAGCAGCACTAATTACTTCTTCATCTGTAGCTTTATCGTTCCCATATTTAATATTTTCTTTTATAGTTCCTGTAAATAAATTTGTATCCTGTAAAACCATTCCTAAAGATCTTCTTAAATCTGCTTTTTTAATTTTATTTATATTTATACCATCATATCTAATTTTTCCATCTTCTATGTCGTAAAATCTATTTATTAAGTTTGTAATGGTTGTTTTACCAGCACCTGTCGCTCCAACAAATGCAATTTTTTGTCCTGGTTTTGCATATAAGCTAATATTGTGAAGTATAGTTTTTCCTTCCTCATATGCAAAATCAACATCTATTAACTCTATATGTCCTTTTAGCTCTACATACTCTAATCTACCATCACTATGAGGATGTTTCCAAGCCCACATATTAGTTCTTTCTTTTGTTTCGATCAATTTTCCATCTTCTTTTTTTACATTTACTAATGTTACATATCCATTGTCTACTTCTGGTTCTTCGTCCATCATTTCAAAAATTCTACCAGCACCAGCTAAAGCCATTATTATAGAATTCATTTGATTCATAATTTGGTTTATTGGTTGTGTAGCATTTCTTGTTAATTGTAAGAAAGAAACTATAGTACCTATAGATAGTGTTATATTTCCTGTTAATGCCAATACCGTTCCTATTAGAGCAATTGATACATATTGTATATTTCCTAAGTTGTTTGCAATAGGCATTAAGATATTTGCAAATTTATTTGCTTGATACATATCTTCATTTAATTTTTCATTTAATTTATCAAAAGCTTCTTTTGCCTTTTCTTCGTGAGTAAATACTTTTATTACTTTTTGACCATTTAGCATTTCTTCTATGTAACCATTAACTTTTCCTAAAGATTTTTGTTGGCTTACATAAAATTTTGAACTATTACTAGCTATTTTTTTAGTTATAAATATTGTTAATATTGTAAATAGTACTACAAATATTGTTAGTACTGGACTTAAATATATTAAACCACAGAATATTGCTATTACACTAATTACAGAGGCTATAACCATTGGTATACTTTGTGAAAGCATTTGCCTTAAAGTATCTGTATCGTTAGTATAGTGACTCATTATTTCACCATGCGTATGTGTATCAAAATATCTTATTGGTAAAGCTTGCATTTTAGAAAACATTTCATCTCTTATATCTCTTAGTACACCTTGTGAAATAACTGCCATTACTCTATTATAAATATATCCAGATATAATACCTACTATATAAATAACTACCATTATCCCAATTGCTTTTAAAAGTCCTGTAAATACTGGATTTTCCATACCAAGTAATGGTGTTATATAATCATCTATTAATATTTGTAAAAATAAAGAACCTGCAACACTTGAAATACTATTAATAATTATACAAATAAAAACAGCTATAAATTGTTTATTATAATTTCTCTTTATATAACTTAATAATCTTTTTATTGTACCCTTTCTTATTTTTTGTTTTTTCATATAACCTCCACTTAAATTTTATTCTTCATTTCCTTTTACTTGAGATTCATATACCTCTTTATAGATATTATTATTCTTTAGTAAATCTTCATGTGTTCCTATAGCATTTATTTCGCCATCTTCCATTACAATAATTTTGTCACAATCTTCAACGGAAGAAACTCTTTGAGCTATAATAATCTTTGTAGTATCTGGTATTTCCTCTCTAAAAGCTTTTCTAATTAAACTATCTGTTTTTGTATCAACAGCACTAGTTGAATCATCTAAAATTAATATTTTTGGATGTTTTAGTAAAGCTCTTGCAATACATAATCTTTGCTTTTGACCTCCAGATACATTAGTACCACCTTCTTCAATATAGGTGTCATATCCTTTTGGGAAACCTTTTACAAACTCATCTGCTTGAGCTAATTTGCATACTCTTTCAATTTCTTCATCAGTAGCATCTTCTTTTCCCCATCTAATATTTTCTTTTATTGTGCCTGAAAACAAAACATTTTTTTGTAACACACAAGCTACTTGATTTCTCAAAATTTCTACATCGTATTTTTTAACATTTTTTCCACCTACTAAAACTTCTCCAGTAGTAGTATCGTATAATCTTGGAATTAAATTTACTAAACTAGTCTTTCCACTTCCTGTGCCACCAATAATTCCAACTGTTTCACCAGATTTTATTTTAAGATTTATATTTTTTAAACATTCCTTCTTTTTACTATTTACATAGCTAAAACCAACATTTTTGAATTCTATAGATCCATCTTTTACTTCCATTATTGGCTTTGCAGGATTTTTAATATCTGGAACTTCTTCTAAAACTTCTACAATTCTCTCTGCTGAAGATTTAGAAATAGCAATCATTACTAATACCATAGAAAGCATCATTAAGCTAGATAGTATTTGAATTGTATATGTAAACATTGTCATTAACTCACCAGTTGTAAGCTCTACCATTCCTGTATTTACTATTAATCTTGCACCAAACCAAGAAAGTCCTAAAATACAAGAATATATACTGAATTGCATTAATGGGTGGTTTAAAGCTAAAAGTCTTTCTGCTTTACTAAAGTCTTCAAAAATACTTTCTGAAACTTTTCCAAATTTTTTCTTTTCTTTTTCTTCTAGTACATAAGATTTTACAACTCTTATTCCTGCAACATTTTCTTCTACAACATTATTTAAATTATCATAAGTTTTAAATACTCTTTTCATTATTGGATGAACTTTAGTTGTAATTAAATATAATCCAATACCAAGAATTGGTATTAATATTAAAAATATTAAAGATAATTTTAAGCTAATTGATATTGCAAAACATAATGAAGTAACTAACATAAGCGGTGTTCTAACAGCAATTCTTATTATCATTTGAAAAGCCATTTGAACATTACTTACATCTGTTGTAAGTCTTGTTACTAAACTACTAGTAGAAAACTTATCAATATTTGAAAAAGAATAATCTTGTACTTTATAATATAAGTCTTGTCTTAAATTTTTTGCAAAACCAGAAGAAGCTTTTGCTGCATTTTTTCCAGATAATGCTCCAAAAAGTAGAGATAAAGCTGCACAAATTAAAAGCTCTAATCCTATTTTTAAAACAATATTCATTTCTCCACCATAGATACCATCATCTATTAATTTAGACATAAGTAGTGGTATAATTACTTCTAAAATTACCTCTAAACTAACAAAAATTGGTGTTGCTATTGCTGCTTTTTTGTACTCCCTTATTGATTTTGATAATTTTTTGATCATAAATTCCTCCTTATCTTTAATTAGTAATTTTTATATTTTTATAAAGCTTATCAAGAATATTGTAAAAAGTATTTATTTCCTCATCAGATAAACCTTTTTCTAATTCTTTATTTAGCTTTTCAAAAACTATTTGCATATTTTTATATACTTCTTTACTTTTTTCAGTTAATTCTATTCTTTTACTTCTTGCATCATTACTAGATACAACTCTCTGAATTATTTTATTATTCTCCATAGTAAAAAGTACACTAGATACTGTTGCCTTACTTATTTGAAAAATATCTTCTAAATCTTTTTGGTATATTTCTTTATCTTGATTCTTTACCAAATATTTCAAAATTCTACCTTGTAAAGGACTTGGTGAATCTTCTATTTTATTTTCCTTTGATATTGAAAATAATCTTCTTGCTATTTCTATATCTAGCTTTTTTAATTCATTTGCGATATTTTTTTTCATAGCAACCTCCTTATTTAGCAAACACTTTTAGTAAGCCACCTAACTAATATAGCATAAAAAATATAGTTAGTCAAGTACCTAACTATATTTTATTTAATAATTTAATTAATTAGTAAGTTTCTTAGAGCTTCCAAATATAACCTTTTCGTATCTGCATCTATATTTTTCATTTCTCCTACTGCTACTCTTACTTTAGATAAATCTATTTTTTTAAAATCATAAATAGACTTTACTCCTATTTTTTCTAGAATTTCAAAAAAAGTAAGTACTAATTTCTTTTTTTCTTCATCCTTATATTTACTTAACCAATTTTTGAATTTAGATTCTATTTTTTTACTATTCTCTGATAAAATTCCTTCTTCTAAAAAGGTTCCAAAGCATTCCCAGCTAGTAATATCATGTGCTCTTATTCCCTTTTCTTTAGATTTTACAACCTTTGTAGCAGGCAAATTATTTAAAAGTACACCTACTATACTATCTTCTGGTTTAAAGCTTATAATTCTATCTGAAATTTCATTATATTCTTTTGAACTAAATTCTTTTTCTCTAAATCCTGGCCCATCATTGTTAAATATAAATTTAATTTTATGTCTTATATAGTCTTTACAATACATAACTGAACATATAGCTAAATTTCCGCCTTTGGAATGTCCTCCAACAAAAACTATATTATCTCTCCAAGTAACAGTTTCATTTAAATAATTTATTGCTTCTGTTTGTGAAGGAACTGGAAAGCTATATGACATCTCAAAATCTTCCTTCCAACCAATTACCGATTCATCAGTTCCCTGAAAAGAAACATATAATTTTCCTGGTTCAAAATATATACAAATTGCTCCAAATTGCTCTTTTTCCGTTAATATTAGTCTAAAATTTGTAAGTATGCAATCTTTATATCTAAGAGAATCTTTCATTTCTTTTAAATGTTCTTTTATGTTATCTACATATTTAAATCGCTCTCTCTTTTTCTTTTTTTCATCTTTATTTTCTAAAAGTATATTAGCAGCATTTTGCAAAGTAATTTTATTAGTTACTATATTAGTCCAATCCAAATAAGATAATTCTGAAAATAATACATTATCAACTTCATTAAAGCTATATTCTTTAAAAGTTTTATCTTTATAATATTTTAAATACTCCTTTATATCTGCCATAAAATTTCTCCATATTTTAATATATTAAATTATAATTTTTTTATTACTTTACATGGATTTCCAACAGCTACAACATTTGAAGGTATATCTTTTGTAACAATACTTCCTGCACCAATTACTGTATTACTACCTATTGTAACTCCTGGTAAAACCACAACATTTCCACCAATCCATACATTATCTCCAATTTCTATAGGTTTAGCGTATTCTAAACCTTCATTTCTCTTTTCTACATCTAAAGGATGTCCTGCTGTATAAAAAGAACAATTTGGTGCAATAAATACATTGTCTCCAAATTTAACTTTTCCAGCATCTAAAATAATTAGATTATGATTAGAATAAAAGTTTTCTCCTATTTCTATGTTATAACCATAGTCACACATAAAAGGTTGCTCTATAATAAAATCTTTGCCTGTTTTTCCTAGAATTTTATTTAAACATTCTCTTTGCTTTTCTCTATCTGAAGGCTTTAAATTATTGAATTCAAAACATATATCTTTAGCTATATATCTTTCCTTTTCTAATTCTTCATCATAATTTGCATTGTATATTTCTCCTCTAAGCATTTTTTCTTTTTCACTCATTTATCTAACCTCTTCCTTTTTTCTTGTATTTATTTAAACAAATTTATAACATATTTTTTAATTATACAAAAAGAGAAATCAATGAATCTATATTCTGATTTCTCTTTTATTTTTATTCCTTTACACTCTTTTTTTCTTTAATTTTCCAAAAAAAATTCTTTATCTTTTCATTATTATTTTGTATATCTCCAAAATATAGAGAAAATAAAAATCCAAAAATTACAAAGAAAATAGAGCCTATGTTAAAGCCTTCTATACAACTACCATTTAATACTTTTGGTATAATTGACAAAAATAGTCCAAAAATTATAGAAAAAGTAAGTGTGTAGCAGTGTTTAATTAGTTTGTTTACTATAAAAGATATTACTAAAACTCCAAGACCTAAACCAACACCTGCTGGAATTAATATTGCAAAATTAAGTTCTGCAACTGATTTTACATATAGCTCGTACAAACCTAAAGATGATAAAATAGCAGCACTATCTACACCTGGTACAATTGAAGAACCAGCAACTGCAACTCCTAAAATTACAGATTGAAATAAATTAGGCTCTGTAACTACTGGAAATAAGTTTGCATTAAAGTAAAATAAAAGAATTCCAACTATTAAACCCGCTACAATTGCTATGTAATATTTTTTATTAAAACCTTCCTTTTTTACTTCTTTCCAAAATAAAGGTAAAGTTCCTAAAATTAGTCCTAAAAAAGCAAATCTAGTTGGTGCTTCAAAATTATTTAACAAAAAGTTTACTACTTTACTAAATAATAAAACTCCCACACCAAAACCTAAAAATAGTGGTATTAAAAAGCAGAGATTCTTCTTAAAATCTTTAAATATTGTGCCTATTGCATTTATAGTTTTTTGATATAATCCAAAAATTACAAGTAAAACACTTCCACTTAAACCTGGTGCAACTCCTCCTATTCCTACAATAATTCCTTTAAAAAAATTCTTAAAATCCATTTTCCTTTTTCCTCCGCTTGTTAAATAATACTATATTATTATTTCTTTTGCAATAAATTTCTTTATTTTATTTGTAACTTTTTTGTGAACAAAGTCAAAATTTAGCCTAATGCAATATCTAATATCATCATTAACACAAAACCTATTGCAACACCAATTGTTCCTATATTTGAATGATCCCCAACTTGAGATTCTGGTATAAGCTCCTCTACTACTACATAAATCATTGCTCCTGCTGCAAAAGATAATAAATATGGAAGTATTGGAACTACTAAATTTGTTAAACAAATTGTAATTATTGCTGCAATCGGTTCTACTAATCCAGATAACGCACCATATAAAAACGACTTTCCTTTGGACATTCCTTCACTTTTTAGTGGCATTGAAACAATTGCCCCCTCTGGAAAATTTTGAACTGCAATTCCAACTGATAAAGCTAATGCACCTGCTATTGTCATTTCTTGATTTCCTATTAAAGCTCCTGCAAAAGTTACCCCTAGTGCCATTCCTTCTGGGATATTATGAAGTGTAACTGCTAGTACCATCATAGTTGCATTTTTTAGTTTTGCTTTTAAACCTTCTGGTTTTTTACTCTTTAAATGTAAATGTGGAATTATACTATCTAAAATTAATAAAAATATAATTCCTAGTAAAAAACCTATTGCAGCTGGCACCCAACCTATCTTTCCTTGAGCTTCAGTCATATCTATTGCTGGAACTATTAAAGACCACACAGAAGCTGACATCATAACTCCTGCTGCAAATCCCAATAAGACTTTCTCTATTCTGCTATTTATAGTATTCTTCATAAAAAATACCATTGCAGAACCTATGCTTGTCCCTAAAAAAGGTATTAATAACCCTATGCACAAATTCATTTTATTTTTTCTCCTTATTAAAAAACTAAATATTTGTGTAATTATTTTACCATATTTTATAAAAAATAAATATGTAATTTATAAATTAACATGTTCTATATGAATAAATCTTATACTACTATAATTATAATTTTCTAGAGGTTTATTTAAATTATCTAAAGTATGAGAAGATACATATATTTACTATTTTTCCTATTGGTCCTATTCCATCTTTTCTAGTAAGATAATATTTAGGATTCCTTTTTAATGCCCATTTATATGCATATTCTAAGGCTAGTTCTCTTATATAGCTTTTATTCAAGTCTGCTACCTCCTAAACAATAAAACCTAAATGCTCAAGTAAAATTTTAATCCCCATAAAAATAAGAATTATACCACCAGCAATTTGTGCTTTTCTTTCGTATTTTTTTCCAAATTTATTTCCAAGCTTTACTCCCAAAATTGACAAAACAAATGCAATGCCTCCAATACTAGAAAGAACTAATAAAATATTTAATTTAAAAAAAGCAAAAGTTATTCCTACTGTTAAAGCATCTATACTTGTTGCAATAGCAAGCATTATCATAGTTTTTATACTCATATCATCATTACAATTTTCTGAACTATCAGAAAATGCTTCTTTTATCATTTCTATACCAATAAAAGATAACAATGCAAAAGCTATCCAATGATCAATTTGAATAACAATTCTACTAAAAGTATTTCCAAATAAAAAACCTATTAAAGCCATTCCAGCTTGGAATATTCCAAAATATAAACCTACTTTTACAGCTTTTTTCCAATCCATTTCCTTTAAAGCTAGACCTTTACAAACTGCTACTGCAAAAGCATCCATAGCTAAACCAAAACTTACTAAAAATATTTCTAAAGCTCCCATTTGTTTTCCTCATTTTATAAAATATACAATATTTTATTCCATCAACTTACAAGTTATAACTAAAAAGGAATAGTATAAACTATCCCTTTTATAAAATTATATCATTAAAATTTGAATAAATTCAATCCTATTTCTTCATCTGCATATCTATCTACTGTTCCATCAATTATATTTATTACCATTTCACAAGTAGCACTAACAATTGCTCTATTTAAATGTCCTCCAAAAACTTTGCCTTCTGCATCTCCTGCACTCATATGAATATGTGTATAAAATTCTCCATTCATAGTGTTTATAGTTCCTGTTAAAGAAACTATCTCAAAATCACCTTTAAAATTATTTGAATAATATTTTTTCTCAGCAGTTTTAAATACACCAACAGTAAAATCATTTGTAGCACCTAGTGCATTTATATTTGCTAATTTTATTTGTTCTTTTAACGCAATAGCTTTTATTTGTTCAAGAATTTCTTCTCCCTTATCTATTCTTGCCACTATTGTATTATTAAATCTTCTATATTCCATAAAGTATCCTCCTTTATTAATACTTAATTTTAATATTAAATTTATACTTTTCTTTATCCTACTTTTTCAAATTGTGAATTATAAAGCTCAGCATAAGCGCCATTTTTTTGCATTAGTTCCTCGTGGTTTCCTTGTTCTATAATATTTCCATTCTTCATAACTAAAATTAAATCAGCATTTCTAATTGTAGATAATCTATGTGCAATAATAAATGAGGTTCTTCCTTCTGTTAATTTGTCCATAGCCTTTTGAACCAATTCCTCTGTTCTTGTATCGACATTACTTGTTGCTTCATCTAAAATTAAAAATGGTGCATCTTGTAGCATTGCTCTAGCAATAGTTAATAATTGCTTTTGACCAGCTGATAAATTATCATTATCTGAGACTTCTGTTTCATAACCATGTGGCAAAGTTTTTATAAAATGACTTAATCCAACAGTTTCACACACTTTATCTATTTGCTCTTTTGTAACATTCTCTTTATTAAAGATTATATTTTCTTTTATTGTTCCACTACATAGCCAAGTATCTTGAAGTACCATAGTAAATAAATCATGTATATTTTCTCTAGTTAATTCTTTAGTAGATACACCATCTATTTTTATATCTCCAGAATTTATTTCGTAAAATTTCATAAGTAAATTTACCATTGTTGTTTTTCCTGCTCCTGTCGGTCCAACAATAGCAATTTTTTGACCTGGTTTTGCAATAGCACTAAAGTTTTGAATTGTTGGCTTATCATTTCCATCATAATAAAACTCAACATTTTCAAATTCAATTTTTCCTTTTACATCTTTTTTATCTAATTTTTTAGTAATATTTTCTTCTTTTGACATTTCTTCTTCATCAACAAATTCAAATACTCTTTCACTAGCAGCTGCTGTAGATTGAAGAGAAGTCATTGCTTGTGCTATTTGGCTAAGTGGAGAAGTAAATAGTCTTACATACATTATAAAAGCAACAATTACTCCAAAAGAAGTAAGATTATTCATAGTAAGAAGTGCACCCACTATACAAACAGCTACATAACCAAAGTTTCCTATAAAGTTCATCATAGGTTGCATTAAACCAGACAAGAATTGACTTTTCTTGTTACAGTTGTAAACTCTCTCATTTAAATCATCAAATTTTTCATCAGCTTCTCTTTTTCCATTATAAACTTTTACAACATTTAAACCAGAATAAATTTCTTCTATATGGCTATTTAAATTACCAAGTTCTTCCTGCCTTGCCACAAAGTATTTCTGTGATTTTTTAAGTACTAAAAACATAAATGCAAAACCAATTGAACTTGAAAGTATTGCAGTTAATGCCATAATCCAGTTTGTATAAAACATCATTATAATAGTACCCAAAAACAAGGTTGTTGCACTAACTAATGTTGCTAATGAGTGATTCATAGATTGTGCAATTGTATCAACATCATTTGTAACTCTAGATAAGACATCACCTATTTGATGTTTATCAAAATATTTAAGTGGTAATTTATTAATTTTTTCAGAAATTCTAGTTCTTAGACTTTTTGCAAATTTGTTTGCTACATCAGTCATTGATACAGATTGAATATAACTAAATACTGCACTACATAGATAAATAATTACTAAAAATATTGCAATATTCTTTATCGCTTCCATATCCATTTTAGGTTCAACTACTTCTTTAATACTCTCTGGCATTTCGTTCATTTTACTATATAAAGTATTTGCATCAATATTCTCACCTAATTCACTCATAATTTTTAAAAATGAATATTGATCATCTACTGAAATCTTTACTCCATCAATTTCAAATTCCTTAAATAGTACTTCTTTCATTTCTTCTGAAATATTTGATATATCATATTCTGACTCAGAAATATTTGCCCTAGCGCTATTTTCTTCTAGATTAGTATCTGTTTCTGATTGATTACTTGCTTGCATTCTTTGCATACTAATTTTAGACATTGCTTCTTCTAGATTTGCAGTTATTGTATTTGAAATTGTTTCTAAATTTTCTGTATTTACTGTTAAACCTTCAGAAATCTCATCTGTTAAATCAGATAATTTATTCGGTGCAACAATTGACAATATAGAACTTAAGACTGCTAAAACTAAAGATATGATAATTAAAATCTTAAATCTATTTAACTCACTAAATAATCTTTTCATAGCAGATTTAAAATCATTAGCCTTTTCACCTGGTGCACTCATTCCTCCTGGACCTCTTCCACCAAATCTTCTAGGAGGTCTAGTCATTTTTTCATTATTACTCATTTTCTAATTCCTCCTTTGAAAGTTGTGATAAAGCTATTTGTTTATAAACATCACAGGTCTTTAAAAGCTCCTTATGAGTGCCTTCTCCAACAACTTTACCATCTTCTAGTACTATAATTTTATCGCTATTTATAATAGTACCTATTCTTTGTGCTACAATTAAACTTGTACTATCAGCAGTATGTTCCTTTAGTGCTTTTCTTAAAACACTATCTGTTTTATAGTCTAGAGCAGAAAAAGAATCATCAAAAATATATATTTCTGGATCTCTAGCAATAGCTCTTGCTATTGAAAGTCTTTGTTTTTGACCTCCAGATACATTAGTTCCACCTGATGCAATATGACTATTGTATTTATCGTCCATTTTTTCTACAAATTCTTTTCCTTGAGCTACTTTAATGGCTTCTTTTATTTGTTCTTCTGTAAGTTCTGGTTTTCCATTATCTCCATAAGCTACATTTGATGCAACTGTACCATTGAACATTACAGCCTTTTGAGAAACATATCCTATTTTGTTGTGTAAAAATTCACTTTTATATTCCTTTACATTTACACCATCTACTAAAACTTCTCCCTCTGTTGCATCATAAAATCTTGGAATTAGGTTTATTAAAGTAGACTTACCACTACCAGTTGAACCTATAAAAGCAACTGTTTGTCCCTTTTCTGCTTTAAAGGATATATTTCTTAAAAGATATTCTTCGGCATCTGGGTATTTAAAAGATACATTTTTAAACTCTACTGTTCCTCTTTCATTTGTTGTATCTTTATCTAAAGTTCCTTCTTTAATACTAATTTCTGTATCTAATACTTCATTAATACGATTTGCTGAAACTTGAGCTCTTGGTAACATCATAAATATCATTGCTAGCATTAAGAAAGACATTATTATTTGCATTGCATAAGAGCTAAATACTACCATATTTCCAAATAAAGCTAATTTATCTACCATTAAGGCATCTTTTATTAAAATTGCACCTACAAAATATATTGATAATGTTAAAAAATACATTACTAAATACATAATTGGTGAAAGTATAGCAAATGATTTTTGATTAAATAATTGCAAACTTGTTAAATCATTGTTTACATTTTCAAATTTTTCTTGTTGATAACTTTCTGCATTAAAAGCTCTTATTACTCTAATACCAGTTAGATTTTCACGAGTAATTCCATTAATTTTATCTATTAACTTTTGTACTACTTTAAATCTTGGTAATACTATAGCAATTAAAGTTCCAACTGTTGTTAAAAGTATTGCTACAGCTACAGCTGTAATTGCACTCCATTGCCAACTTTTATCTAAAATTTTAGTAATTGCCCATACTGCTGTAATAGGAGCTTTTAATAAAAGTTGCAAGCCCATTGCTACAAGCATCTCTATTTGTGTAATATCATTTGTTGTTCTTGTAATTAAACTACTTGTTGAAAATTGCTTTACTTCGTGCATTGCTAAATTCTCTACTTTATCAAAAAGCTTTTTTCTAACTTTCATTGATAAAGTTGCAGAAATTGTCGCTGCTATATAGCCTACTATAATAGCAGAAACTAGACTTCCTAATGCACAAGCCAGCATATAAGCACCATTTTTTAATATATCATTCATTTGACTGCCTTCGCTTTGCACTAAAACAGTTATTTCAGACATATAATCCGGCATTTTAAGCTCTAACCAAACTTGACCAAAGATAAGCAAAAGGCATATAAAAGCCATTAATAACTCTTTTTTACCTAAGTTTTTAAATAACTTAAACATAAAAATTTTTTCCTCCTAACTTTAATAACAGACTTTTCAAATTATTTATATAATTTATATAATATTAATTCAAATAATAATATTTCCAGTAAAATTTTACCATATACTAATTTTAGAAACTATATAAAATTTTAATAAAAAAGGAGATTAGTTTTATCTAACCCCCACAATATTTTAATATTATACTACTTATTTTTCAGCTTTACAAGTCTTTTCTGGTAATAAATTTAATAATTTTAAAATTGCAATTCCTATCTTTTGCCCTTCACCTTCATATGGCCACTCATTTATTGAATAACCTGGATTATCGTTTATTTCTATTATAGAATATTCTTCTTTTTCTACATCATCTATAATAATATCCACACCACAGATTTTTGCTTCAAAAGCTCTAGCAGCTTTTTCGGCTATTTTTTTAAAATAGCTTGGCATAAAATCTGTCATATCTATACTTTCTCCACCTGTTGAACAGTTTGAGTTTGTTCTTAAAAATACTCTCTTATTTTTTGGAAGTATAGTTTCAAAATTATAACCTTGAAGTTTTAAATATTCTACAACAGGTTCATCCATTTTTACTGGTGTACCTGTTAAAAAATGCCATGGCTCTTTATTTTTTTCTTCTATAAGCTCTTTTATAGTAGATTTTCCATCTCCTACTACACTAGCAATTCTTCTATGAGCTACACTCAAACATTTTCCATTTACCACTAAAAATCTATATTCCATACCTTTTACATACTCTTCTATAAGTACATTATTATCAAATTCAAAGGCATAAGCTACAGCTCCGAAAATTTGCTTTTTGCTAGCAGGTTTTGAAAATACAGTAATTCCTGTACCATAGTTTGTATTTCTTGGTTTTACTACTAAAGACCTATTGTAAAAAGGTTTTAGTAAAGCTTCTATATCTTCTTGCTCCATATCCTTTTCTAATAAAATAGCTTTTGGTACAGATAAGCCATGCTCTTGCATTATCTCTTTTGAAGTAAATTTATCATCTGTAATAATTGGAAAAATATAAGTATCTCTATCTGTTTTATTTCCTTCTATTACAAACTCTTCTTTTCCTCTTGTTCTAAATTCAACAATACTTTTAGCTTCATTTTGTACTTCATAATCTATACCTTGAGAAATAGCATCCTTAATTAAAACTACAGATTCAGCTACTAATTTTTGATATTTTTGAAGGCAATATCTTGCATTGTGTCCTTCTTCTGCATGTTCTTTTGCTAATTTTACTATATTCTCTTTTTCTAAGTTTAAGTTGTCAAATGTTTTGTTTTTAATTTTTTCTTTTATTTCATCTAAACCATTTTGTAATCTTAGGCTATATTTATTATTTAATTTTTCTAAAAATTTAATTTCTTCTTTTAAATTCTTAGAAGTATCTTCTTCTAAACATCCAAAAGCAAAGCCTATTAAAAATGCACAATCAGCTTCAGAAATACCATTTTTATTTAACACATTTAATTTTATATTTGATATTTGAAGGCTTGCTTTTCTTGCCCTAAATTTACATTTTCCATAAATCTTTTCAATTAGAGTAGCTTTTTCTAAAAATTGCTCTTTCATTTTTAAATAAGCATCTTCTAAAGTTTCTGGCAAATTAAGGTTTAATTCTCTCATTTGACTATAAAATTCTTCGTCTATATCTATTGTAATTTTTGCTGTTGTCTCTTCTTCAGATTCTTTCCAGCAACTAGAAGGCCAAATATATTCTTGGTTTTTATAAAGCTCTTCTATAACAACATTCATTATCTCTTCAAATTTATTATAAGCATCTGATAAGTTTTCTTCCAGAGGTGTACTTATTTCTAAAATAGCATCATCTTCATCTGTAGAGATAAATGCATTTGTTTCTGGGTTTCCAAAAGCTTTTGGAAACCCTTTTTGTGTTTTACCATTTTTGCTATTTATTCTTAATGCTTCTCTTTCAATCTTTACACTATATTTTTCTAGTTTCATATTCCTCTCTCTTTTCTATAAATTAAATTTTAATTTAAGCATTTACAAACTCTAATTGTATTCCAGAAAGAGCTGGCACTCTCTCGTTTCCCATTGCTGTAGTTCCAACTTCAAGTTCTACTTTTAATGCATCTATCGGAGCTATTTGGTGGTAACATACTATATTTTCGTTTGCTTTTGTGGTATATTGCTTTAGCTCTACTGTGCTTTTTTCTAATACTAGGCTTAAATCTGAAAATAATTCATTGTTTCTACAATTCAAATAAGAAAATAAAGTATTCGAATTTTCTAAAGTTTTTGAATCATTTAAATCTACTTCCACCATAAAAGTTGGTGCTTCCTTTAAATTTCCATTTGTATTTATAATCTCGTAGTAACCAGGCATATATAAATTAATATTTAAGTCTTCTTCTTTTAACTCTTTTACTGCACCACTAATTGCTTTTAAGCTATTTTGGTTTCTACAATCAATTTCTGAAACAAGTCTTACTTTTTCAGTTTTATTAAATTCGTAGGCAGCTCTTATAGCAGATTTAAATAATTCTCTACCTATTCCTCTTATTCTATTTCCAAAACCATCTACTATATTTTGCTTTGTTAAAACACCTGTAATTGTTAAAACAGTTTCATTTTTAGTAGGAAAATAAGGATTTCTTAAAATAGATTTATTTCGCTCTATCTTTACAGTAGTTGCACCAACTATTTCTTCCTCTATTCCATTTGACTGTGTAGCAAGTATTATAGGATATTTATATACATTTTGCATTATTTGTTTTATATTTGGTATATGCATAAAATCCTTGTTACCTGTAAAGTTTTGGTCGTAGAAATAAGCTAATTCAAAAATTTTATCAACTAATTTTGTTTTTTCTTTTATGCTTTGAAATAGGTAAAAATTGATATTAAAAGCATCTTTGTTTTTATTTCTAAAACTTTTTTCTGTTTCCTCCATTTCTTTATTATAGTATTTGAACGCTTTAATTTTTAAGTCTGATAAATTTGCATAAACCTGCGTTCGGGGTTTCACTTTTTTCTTCTTTCTCATAAAAAAGACTCCTGTTTTTAAAATTTGTAGATAGCTATAGTATCTTAATAATACATATAAAGCTTTAAAAATAGGCATTTTTAAAAGTTTAGGCTATTCTACAAAATGTATCATACTGTGTTTTTGCAAAAAAATCAATTCTAAATAAAGCTTAATTTTTATCAAATTTTTCCAATTTTTCAAATTTTATCAATTGCTTATAATCTTTTTCATTAAAATTAACTAATTTTAATCGTTTTCTTTCGTTTTTTCTATGCATTACAATTTTAAAAGCACCAGAAATGCTTTTATTCCGGTGCTTTTATGGGTTTTTAAAGTTATTTTTAAGAATTTATTAAGATTAAAATTAGTAAATTTTCTATTATATTTATTTAAAATTCTCTTAAAGTTTTAGTTAGTGAAAAAGGTATTATTTGACATAATAAAGTTTCCTTATATGCATCTTCTTTATGCATATATTCTGAGATCTCTGAACTTCTATAATTTTTAAATTTGTTTATAACCTCATCTATAATTTTACTTTCTTTATTGTCTATATGTTTTATTTTATAATCTTTATTTAAATCAATATTATATTGATAGTGATCTTCTTCTAAAGTTATTTTTTCAACTTTTATACTTGGTAATGATAAAATCTCATCATGCCCTATAGGTAAAGCTCCAAATTGTTCATGAACATATACTAAACCTGTTATCGATTTATTATATTCTTTAAAACTTTTAGCATCAATATACCATAATAATTTCATTAAAACTACTTTCTTTAAAGTAATAGACAAACTATTCATTTTATATACAATATAAGCAACTATATTATTCAATTTATTAATATCTAATATACAATTACCATTCTCATCATTTTTTTTATCAAATTCTACATATTTGTATTTTAATAATTGAATTTTAAAATTATCGCTATAGGAATTATTTTTTATTTTATTTTTTATAGTTTCTTTTATTTGAGAATATCTTTCTTTTGAGAATTTATCCTTCTTATCTTCTAAATAATCTAATAACACTATAGGATTATCTCTAACATATTTAATTAATTTATCTATACTAGTATCTTGAATTTGTTTTGTTTCGTATCTTGTAATTGTGATTTCTCCTAAACCTAAGATTATAGAAAATTCTGCTTGAGTTAGTTCAAAAAAATTTCTTATTTCTTTTATTTCTTTCGAAGTTAATAAATTATGTTTTTTTCTATAATTATCTTTTGCTCTTAAAATATTTTCACCCATCATATTATTTATAGTAAAACAATTATTTTTTTCTATGTTTGTACAACAATAATATATTTCTTTATATTTTATTTGTTCTCCTTTAATTTCTAAAATCGAATCACTTTCTCTTAATTCTACCTCATGCTCTTTATCACATATTGAACAATACATTTTTTCTTTTTTCAAAATTTTATATTCCATATTTTTCACCCCTTTTTAAAAATTTATATATGGAAAATTCATTTCTCGTTCTGGGAAATGAAAAGATGTGCAAACAACATACTTATTATCTCTACTCTTAATTTTCACTTTTATATATATTAGCTTTTCTTGTATTACTTTACCGAAATTCATAAGAATATACATTTTTATTTTTGTCCTCATGTGCAATTAGAGTTCTACTATATTCTTTTGGAGTTAAGTTCTTTAGTTCTTCAATTACATCTTGAGCATCATAATCTAAGACAGATAAGCAATATTCATTTGAAAATTCCATAGGTTTATCTTCTCTATTTGGTAAATCAAATCTATATTTACCATTAAAAATGGTTTTTAATTCACTTAAAAATATTTGAACAGCCCCTTTGCTTTCTATCTTTGAGTATATTTCTTCTGGCATTTGATTTACCTCCTATTTTTATTATAACTATCAATTGATAGTTTGTCAATAATATAATACGATTTTAACTACTTGTCAAGTAAATATATAAAATAATTATAAAACTTATATCTATATTTTCCTAGTAAACTCATAACAGCACCAGAAATGCTTTTATTCTGGTGCTGTTATTAATATTTACTACCTTTTTTATTCCTTTGTAGTATTGCAAATTTTCTCTAAAAATACTGCAATACCATCTTTATCATTAGATAAAGTAATCTCTTTTGCTTCCTTTTTGACTATTTCTAACGCATTTCCCATTGCTACACCTAAGCCTACATTACTAATTGCTGATAAATCATTTGTACTATCTCCAAAAAAAATGGCCTCTTCTACTTTTATATTTAGCTTAGAGCATAAACTTTTTAATGTTTTAAATTTATCTACTTCTTTTGGATTTATTGAGATCCACTTATTACCTCTATTTTTGTCTGTGTCTAACATTTCAAAAGCATTAATAGTGTTAAACTTTTCTTTTATAAACTTTTTTCCTTCCTCTATTTCTTTATTGTTTTTAAGAAAAACATTCATCCTTGATATTGTTTCTTTTACATCTGAAATATCTTTTACTTGTATTCTATAACTTAATATATTTTTTTCTGAACCTTTATAAATATAATAATTATTTAAAGTACAATAATCAATTTCTTGTGCAATATCTTTAAATTTATTTGTAATTTCTATAGCAATTTTTCTATCTATACAGCTTTTAGAAATTCCTTTTTTAGCTTTTACATTATAGATATAAGAGCCATTATTTATAATTAGATAATCAAACATATTAATATCACATACACTACTAATACTAGACAAATTTCTTGCTGTTACTCCTACAATAATATATCCTTCATTTCTACATTTTAATAGCACATTTTTAGTTTTATTAGAGACTTTTTTATCACTTGTTAAAAGTGTTCCATCAAAATCCATTGATATTAGTTTATATTTCATAGTTCTCTCCTAATTATTTATAATTTTCTATAATATTATCTAATATTTTCTAAGAATTTTTTTGTTTCTCTTAATTTCTCGAAATTTTCATCAAACTACTCAACTATTAATATTATTTTATCATATATCTGAATTTTTTGAAATAAAAAAATAAAACTTCTCCACTATATGAAGAAGTTTTATTTTATATAATTTATATTGTAGAAAAATTAATTGTTGCCATATAAATATTTTATAAAATCTTGTTTACATTTTTCGTAGCTACTTGGAACATAATAGTATACTCCACCTATATACTGACCAGAAGCATCTCCTAAAGCTGGAACTTGTGCAGAAGTAATATTTGCTAGATACTCATTTTTATATTTTAATATATCTGGAATATAACTTGAATATTTAACGACATCTATATTTGTTTTTACATAAGGTAAAAATTCATCTATAATTTTATTTATTTCTGTTACATTTTTTTGTGAAATAACTTGCAAGAGTGTTGTAATTACAGTTCTTTGTCTTTCTGCTCTTTCAAAATCATTGTTACCTACATATCTATTACTGCAATGTGCTAATGTCTGTACTCCATTTAGATGAACATTTCCTGATGAAGCTAGTTTTTCTGAACTTTTATTTAAATTTTTACTATATACATCTACTCTTCCGTTAATAAAATCTTTTTCTGCTTCGCTTATTTCTAAGTCTATACCTCCAACGGTATCTACAATAGTCGCAACAGCATCCCAGCTTACTGTTATATATTCTGAAATACTTAGTCCAAAGTTTTCATTAATAGTTTTTATAGACAATTGTTCTTGACCGTAAGCAAAGGCATGGTTTATTTTCGTTTTTCCATGTCCTGGAACATTTACATATGTATCTCTTGGAATTGAAACTAGGCTTATACTTTTATTAGTTGGATTAATAGTAGCTATAATAATGCAATCACTTCTACCATCATCATAGGCATCTTCTATATTTCTAGAATCAGAACCAAAAATAGCAATTGTTTTAATTTCGTTAAACTCTTCTGGTGTAACATCTACTCCTTCTACAGAATTTATATCATTGATTAGATTTTCGTTTATACTTAAATTGGCTGTATCTATTTCTTCATAATTTATTTTGTCTAATTTATTTTTTATAAAAGCAAATGCTACTGAACCTGCTATGATTAATAATATTAAAATTACTGCTAATACTATTAAAAATATTTTTAATCCTTTTTTCATTATCTATGTATTGCTCCCTTCTACATTTAATACTAATCTTACTTTTATACATTCATTACAGTTTCCATATATATTATTTTTATTAATTACCTTGCAAGAATATGCTTTATTTTGCTTTAGAAATATATTAACCTCTTTTGAATAATATTTTGGTATAAACCCAACAAATTTATCTTTTATTACCATTTTTATAGCATACTTATCAAATTCATTTTTGGAATCTGGTTCTAATACCACTTTATCTCCTATATTTATATCCTTATGATTTTCCTCTTTACAATAATATTTTGTTCCGGCAATGAAAAATTCCCTTGTTAAGTTTTTTTCTTTTAAATTTACTATTGGATCTATAAATTCTAATGTATCTAATGGCGTTTTAGCACCAGTTCTTTTTAACAATTCAAATTCATCATATTCTTTCATATTATATCTCTTTAAAATATCATCTATATCCACTCTATTTTTACTTGGTAATCTACTTGAAAATACAGGAAACATCATTTCATTTGTGTATTTTTTATCTATTTTGGGAAAAGCAAGTAATAATTGAAATCCTTCTTTGATAGCCTTTTTTGCATCATTTGTATATTTAAATTCATATCTTCCATTTCTTTTTAATAAGCCTACTACTGTTTTACTTCTTGTTTTTGGATTTTGCCAAACTAAATATATATAATCTTTATTAAAAAATCTCATTGACTATCACCTACTTTTCATAAATACATTTTAAATCTTTTAATTTTATATCTAAAAACATTTTCAATAATCTTTTTCTATTATATGAAATACCTTCAAGTTGATTTATTAGTTCAACAATTTTATCTTCATTTAATCTTTTTAAAATAGTTTCAACAAATCCTACTGTTTCATAGTTATATTTGTTATGTAAATATTTAATTACTTCTATATGCATTGGTCTTTTTTTATCTTTTTCGTCTATTTTTATCATACTCCTAGATTTACTTCTAACTAAACTATTTAATAAAAGCTTATCTTTTCCAAAATATTTTTCTATTTCTTCTTCATATACATATGAACACAATGCAGATCCATTATCATATAAGGGTGCTATTTCCATTTCGTTATTTTCCTTTCTTATAATAGCCCAATTATTCGAATGTCTATCTGTATTTCCTATAATATAATCAAATATTAATATTTTAAAAAAATCTTTTTCTAAATTCTTATTATCTAAAGAATTTAAAATCATATTTATTGAATAATATATTTTATTTTGCTCATCATATAAATTTTTTTCGTTATATTTAGGATATTTTTTTGTTATTAAAGATACAATTTCTTCCATTTGTTCATTTATATCATAGCTTAGACAACCCAATTCACCTTGATATATTCCTATATCTATATGGGCATTTTTTATTTCTATATTATTTGCTATTAATTCTGCTAATTTTTCTGAAAAATTTTCATATGAATTAACTTCTTTACCTTCTCTTATTGTTTTCTTTACATATTTAAACCAACCTTGTTGGTTTGGATTTTTAGGATTTACTAACCACACTTTTTTGCCTTTACCAGAACCTACTATTTCTTTTTGAGGTTCCCATTCATTAAAGTTTTCTATTTTTATCACCTCTAACTTATATTTATTACCTCAAAATCCAAATATATATTTACAAAAATATGATAACATAAAAGAATATTGTTTGCAACTTTAATTTATTAATTTTAACTTAAAAAGGCTTCAATATAGAAGCCTCAAAATATCAAATAATAATTTTATTATAGTACTATTCCAGCTTTTATTATATCTTTAGCACATAAAGAACCTAATAAAATATTATTTTCATCTACAACAGGTGCTACTGATACTTTTCTTTCTCCTTGTATCATAATTCTTAGTGCCTCTGCTGCCAACATATCTTTTCTTATAGTAACTGGTGTAGTGGTTATTATATCTTTTAAATTCATATTATATATATCTACTTTTTCTGCAAGTTTTCTTCTTAAGTCTCCATCTGTAAATAATCCTACTAACTTTCCATCTTTATCTACAACATTTACCATACCTAAACTTGTTCTGCACATTTCTTCTACAGCTTTTTCAAAAGAATCTTTCTCTGTAACAACTGAATTTTCATCTCCTACACTCATTAAATCTCCGACCGTTGTTATTAATCCTTTTCCTAATGAACCTGATGGATGAAATAGTGCATAATCTTTTTTCGTAAAAGCTTTAATTTTCGCACAAGTTACAGCCATCGCATCACCTAAAACTAGTGCTGCTGTTGTACTTGAAGTAGGTGCTATTTTCATATAACAAGCTTCTTCTATTGGTGGAAAAATAAAGTGTAAATCAGATTCTTTTATTAATGTAGATTTACTATTTCCAGAAATTCCTATTAAAGTTGCTCCTATTTTTTTTATATTTGGTAGTATTCTTGTTACTTCTTCACTTTCTCCACTAAAACTAATAGCTATAACAATATCTTCTTTTGAAATCATACCTAAATCACCGTGTTGAGCTTCAGCTGGGTGAAGGCAAAAAGATGGTGTACCTAAACTTGCAAAGGTAGCAGCTAACTTTTTAGCTATATGTCCAGGTTTTCCCATACCAGTAAATATAACTTTACCTTTACATTTAACTATCTTATTTACAATATTTTCAAAATCTTTTCCTAGTGAGTCTTTAACTTTCTCTAAAGACTCCATTTCTATTTTAAAAACATTTTTAGCTTCTTTAATAATATCAAAATTATCCATAAACACTCACTCTTTCTTAAAAAATTCTATTTAATAGCATTTTTTATTTTTATTAATTTAGTTAATAATTCTTCCATATTTTCTAATTTTACCATATTAGGTCCATCAGATAATGCATTATCTGGATCTGGATGTACTTCCATAAATAATCCATCTACTCCAATAGCAACTGCTGCTTTTGCTAAATACTCAACATATTCTCTGTTTCCTCCAGTAGCATTAC
The DNA here is from genome assembly GCA_944390345.1 of uncultured Clostridia bacterium. GTDB lineage: Bacteria > Bacillota > Clostridia > TANB77 > CAG-508 > Scatovivens. The sequence goes on along the minus strand of CALXPP010000010.1, from coordinate 20,916 downwards.
CCTTTCCGCCTGGTTTTTGCACACTATGTGTAGCATCAAAAATAATTGGATATCCAAATTTTTTCATTTCTAGAAGTCCTGTCATATCAACAACTAAGTTATTATATCCAAAGCAAGAACCTCTTTCGCAAAGCATTATTTTATTAGTTCCGCTTTCTTCTAATTTACCAACAACATTTTTCATATCCCAAGGAGCTAAAAATTGTGCTTTTTTTACATTAATTAGCTTACCAGTTTTTGCTGCTGCAATTAACAAATCTGTTTGTCTACACAAAAAAGCTGGTATTTGAATAATATCAACAACTTCTGCAGCTTTTTCTGCTTGCCAAGGTTCATGAATATCTGTAGCAATTCTTAATCCTAGCTCATCTTTTACCTTCTTTAATATTTCTAATCCTTTATCAATTCCAGGTCCTCTATATGAATGAATTGAAGTTCTATTTGCTTTATCAAAAGATGCTTTAAAATAATAATTAATTCCTAATTTTTCAGTAATTTCTTTCATCTTTTTAGCAACTAACATTACATTTTCTTCACTTTCAATTACGCAAGGTCCTGCAATTAAAGTAAAATTTTTTGAGTTAAATACTTCTTCTACTTCTTTGTCCATATTTTAATTTCCTCCTCTTCACTATTTAAACTTTTCATTATTGCTTGTGCAAATTTAAAATCTTCTGGATAATCAATATCAACAGCTTCTATATCATCAATTTCTTGAAAATATGGTTTATTTCCAATTCTTCTTTTTCCCATTTCTGTAAATACTTCTTTTCTAAATATAAAAAATGCACTTGTCTCGTAAAAAATTGGTTCTATATCTTGAGTTCTAGGAATATTTTGTAAATCATAATTTAATGGTTTTCCCTCATACCAAGTAAAAGTTTGTACTCTTTTTACTGATAATGCTGAATCATATTCTCCACTCAAAACTTTGTCTAAAGCATTTTGTATGGTTTCTTTCTTTATAAAAGGAGCTGTTGCATGAGCTAAAACATAAATATCTGCATCTACTTCTTTTATAAAACTATCATAGATTTCCTGTCCTTTTACTAGGTCTCCATCTAAATATGGATCTCTTTTCAAAAATTTCATTTTTTCTGGCATATAATCTTTTATTGATTCATCACTACAATATACATAAGCTTCGTCAATGCCTTTTACATTAACTAAGTTTTCAGTCATATGATAGCATAGTGGTTTTCCTCCTAAGTCTAATATGTTCTTATGTGGCAATCTTTGGCTATTAAGTTTAATTGGTACTAAAGCAACTACTTTCATTTTACATTCCTCCATTTAATTTTATTATATATTCTGCATATTCTCTAAAAGCTCCATCTCCACCACTTTTTTGAGTAATATGGCTAACTGCTTTTTTTACTTCATCTACTGCATTATTTGGAGCTACAGATACACTTACTTGGTTTAAAATACATAAATCCTGAATATCATCTCCCATATATGCAACTTCATCTTTTTGTATATTATTAGCTTTTAGTATTTCTTCAAATTTTGCTAATTTATCTTTTATATTTATACAAATAAAATCAAATTTTAAATCTTCTGCTCTATATCTAGTAGCTTCGCTATTATCAGCTGAAATAATGCCAGTCAAAATATTATTTTCTCTTAAAAGTTTTAAAGCCATTCCATCTTGCATATTAAATTTTTTTATTTTCTCATGGTTTGGTCCATAATATACACTTCCATCAGTTAAACAACCATCTACATCAGTTAAAAGTAATTTAATCTTTTTCATTATAGAATACCTCCAAAAATTTCTTTGGATTTTCAAATAATTTTTTATTTATCCATTCTTCATCTTAATAAATCTGAGTATCTTTTTTAAATTTATTAAAATTAATAAAAATATTATTCCTAATATAATATATCTTATAACAAAATAATCATATAAACTCATAAATATAAATGTTAATAGCACTACAAAAACAGAAATTATTGTTAATATTTTTATATTATATATCTTTTGTGGTTGAATCTTATTCATAAATATATAATGCGAAATAACAAGCACTAAATATCCTACTGCTGTCGTGTATCCTGCCGCAACAAATCCATATTTAGGAATAAAAATCGCATTTAATACTATATTTAATACAGCAGCACAACTTGTCGCTATCGTTACGAATATATTTTTTTTATAATAAAATTCTATATTTCCAAATAATGAAGATAAAAAAGAAAAGTATAATCCTAATACTATTGGTGGTACCACCCATATAGCTTCATAATATTCAACTGGCGCTAAAATTTTAATAATCTCTGGAGTACAAATTACAAGTAATATTGAAATTATTCCTATAAATATTAATAATATATTTGAATAATCACCAATTTTTTTATAATTTTCTTTTTTTAAGCTTTTATATGTAAATGGTATTAGAGCAGCATTTATTCCTGTAAAAACTCCTTGTATAACTTGTGATAAATTATAAGAAACTCCATAAATACCTGCTGCCGAATCACCAATCATTTTTTGTATCATTATTCTGTCTGATTGAGCTAATATAATTCCAGATAAATAATGTGGAAGCAATGGTATATTAAATGATAATGCATATTTCCAATATTTTTTATTATAAAAACATTTTCCTTTTTTAAAAATAGATATTAATATTACTGTATTAGCAATAACTGTAGGTAATCCACAAAATATAACCTTTGCAACTGCTTTATTATTAGGAAATAAATTTATACCTATTATCCCAATTATCGGATTTAAGATAAATGTAATTATAGTAATAATCAAGGGTTTAATATATTTATAATCAAATTTTTCTTGTGCTAAAAAGAATCCCCACGCAGGTACTGTAATAAAATTTATAAACATAAACCCAATTAAATATTCTGATAAACCTAATAATTGTTTGATTGGTTCTTTAAAAATCACATATATTCCAAATGCTATAAAAGATAAAAAAACACTAATTGTTAAAAAAGATGATGTAACTTTATTTCTTTCCTTATCAAAATCAATTAAAGCATTATTATATACACCCGCACTTAAACTTAATGTAACAAATATCGTTAAAATATTATACCAAGATTGATATGTACTAGTTATACCATAATCAGATGTTGATAAAATTCTACTAAAAATTGGCGTTGTTATTAAATTTATACCACTTTGAAAAAACACTACCATCATATATACAATTGACGATATTACTGGTTTTGGTATTTCTGCTAATTTTTCTTTTACTTTTGTCAATTTTAATTCCTTTCTAAATTTATAATACAACAATTTTTCTAAAATATTTTTTTATAATCAAAGAACATATTAAGCTACATATAGTCGTTATAATAAATATTATTCCTCCTTGTACATATACATCAATTGTTAATTCTAATATTTTAAATAATTTCACTAATATTTGTATAAAAATAATATGTATTCCCATAATAACTAATGTATTTTGTCCTAATAACTCTAATAATTTATTTTTACAAATTAATTCAGATATAATTTGCCAAGTTAATATACCGCTAGTTGATGCCAACAAAAATAAAATGTAATTTCCAAAATGTAAGTATAACATATCAATTCTACCTAAAAATTTATCTGTATAACAATATTTATAATTTAAAATAATCGCACTTATGTTTAAAATTATACTTAAAACTAGTATAATTACTTTTTTATAAAATTTAAGATTATTACATTTTATTTTAATAATATGTCCTAAATGATAAAATAATAAGCCAAATAATGAAATGTCTATCCAAAATGGTAATCTAAAATACTTTATGCTTACTATTTTCTGAATAAGTATTCCTATTGTAAAACATATAAATACCATTATAGAAGTAATATTTAAATTAGATTTTTTTCTTAACATCATATATAATATTTCTACTATAAATAAAGACATCAAAAACCAAACGGCTCCAACATAATTTATATCAAATATATAATTTGAATATAAAAACGAAATTATATATTTCACAATTCCATTTATTGAATGTTCTTTAATTATATAGCATAAAAAATTAATTATCGTCAATGTTATATACGGATATAATAATTCTTTTGCTCTTTTTTTGATATATTCTTTTAATTCCATTTTTTCATATTTTTCTTTATATAAATATCCTGATACATAGTAAAATAATGGCATATGAAAAGAATATATATATATATTAATAACCAACTCGGTATATATTGTTGGATATGTCCTAAAATTACAAATAAAATTCCAAATCCTTTTAAAATATCTATATAATTAAGTCTTTTAATAATGTGTACTGCAGAATTATAATTTTCATCGAGTTCTTTATTCATTTTTATCTTTTTCCAGTCTCTTTAAAAATTCTTCTTCATTTTTTGGTATAATAAAATTATCCAACCCAAATTTATTTTCTAGTTTTTTTAGATATTCAAAATATTTTTCTGTTACCATATTAGACATTTTATCTGTACAATTAAACAATAAATAGGTTTTTATATTATCATTAAAATATAACTTTGAAGCTAATACACTACCTGATGATATAGTTAATAAAACTTTATCAGAAAAATCATCATTCATTTGTATTAATTCCCAAGGTATTCCAATGGTTTTATTGGTTGCAATTCCATATTCTGCAAATCTATTAATTTTATTTCTTGGATGTAATTTTACTAATAAATTTTCTTTTCCCACTGTTTCTGCAATCTTTAAAATTAGTTCTAGATCATTTACATCCTTACCACCATCGCAAAAAAATGATTCTTCAAAAAATATATATTTTTGTTTGATTTTATCTTTAGTATAATTAAAAATATTATTATAAATTGATTTTAGCTTTTCATCAGATTTATCTAAAACTTTAATTTTTTCTATTGGATATTTACTATCATAGCAAATTAAATCTGGATGATATAAATAGTAAGCTTCTATAGATCTATCAATATTTTTTCTTAATAATAATTTTCTAACTATATTATTAATATTATTGTTCTTTACATCATATAAATATGATATAAATCCTTCATCATATTTCTTACATTTAACATTTTTATTCTTTTTAGCTATTTCATCTATAGTACAATATGTTAGTAAATCATAATTAAAAAAATATAAATAGTCATAAACTTCTTTTAACTCAACTGTTAATATTTTTTTTCTATCAAATAAATAAGTTAAATATTTTTTTACCTTATTTTTATCAATACAAATGTCTTTTGATTTAACATAATAAATATTTTCAAATATGTTGTATTCTTTCAATTTATTAATCTTTTCTTCCATGTCAGCTGATTTGTCTGTAACAATTAAATCATTAACATCTTCTTTTAAATTGTTTAGACACATATTAATAATAGTCATTAATTGAAAATATGTATTAACAATTATTAAGTTTTTCTTTTTCATTTAATTCAACCTCTCCCATATTAGCAATCAAAACAAATACAGATAAATACAACCAATAACTATAAAAACCTGCTCCTAAAAGTATACTATATAAAGCAATACCTATATATATTCCAAAATTATTGCTATTTGTAATTTTTTTCAAAATTGAAGATGTATACATAATTTCAAAAACAGCAAATATTCCATATATTTTTAAATGCGAAAAGAACAAATTATGTGGTACAGTTACTCTATAAATTATACCTAATTCATTAGCAGTTGCTTGTCCAAATTCTATATACTCAGCATCTGTTATGCCAGTTAATAATTTTGATAAATTATTTTTAAAACATAATACAACAATTATTACTGCTGAAAATCTAAAGAAATTTGATAAATCCAATAATGTAAATAATCTGTTTACTTCATTACTTCCAAATACTATATTTCCCATTTTATATTGCATAATATAAAATATACCTAATAAAAACAATCCTATGCTTGAAATGATAGTAAGATTTGTATAATTTAATTTACTTATTATTTTTTCTGTAAATATTTTTTTTGCAAAATTTGTTTTAAAAATTAACATACATGCAATTGCTAATAAATATGATCTCGAAAGAGTTAAACATCCAAAAGCTAAGGTAAAGACTGCTATCTTTCTATTCTTTTGAAATAATAAAACACCTAAACAAAAAATAGCTAAACCAGATTGATTTATTTCTTTTATAGATGTATGAGCATATCTATTGTTTTGTCCAAAATATAAAGCAGAATATAATAAAGTAAAAATTAAACATATATATAATATATTAGATTTTTTCAAATATTTTTTTATATAATCTTTGTATTCTATAAGCTTGTCCAAAAACATTATAGTTATAAACATTAAATAATTAATTTCTTTTGTATAAATTGTCATAAATACTACTAATATTCCAAAAAGTAATTCTTTTAATGAACACTTTTTAAATGTTAATATATACATAATAAAAATTCCTGCAACAAAAATAGCCTTTGGTGGTCCATATATATTTTCAGCTGAAATTTCTGCTGTTGGTAAAATATATGTACAAAATAGTATAAGAAATACGACAATTTTTACAATTTTTTCATGTGTTAAAACAAATTTCATATTTTTATTTCCATTCATAATTAAATTCTTCTAATAAACATTTTTTTATATATTCGCTTTGATAGCTGGCTGTTTCCAACCACACTTGATGTCCCTGATGACCTTGCCACCAATGCAGATAATATTTTTTCCTTTTTTCTGGAGTTGGTAATGGATCAGTAAAATCATATCCTAATTTTATAATTTTTTCAAACCAATATGTTCCAACATCACCACCAGCTTCGTAGTTTCCAAAATATATTCCATATTTATTCTCTATTTCTTTCGCAATTTCTACATTAATTAAGCAGCACCATTCGTTTATTCGACAATTTCTATTAGATCGACCTAATAAAGTTAATATAGGATTTTTTCTTTTTCCTGTAATTGGATATGTAGCACAAGGATATTCTTTTTTTAATATCTTTTCTGGTGAACATTTTTCTCCACAAGGTCCAAATTCACAAAATTCGCACCCTCCCAAATCTCCTACTATTGCTAAATTTTTATTAGATTTCATTGTTTCTAGGTATAATTTTAAAGTATCATCAAAAAATTTTATATCATCATGTATTAAAAAAATATATTTTTTGTCGGTATTATTTATAGCCCATTGATATCTCACATCATCACTTGTCGAATGATAAGATAATCTCTTTATTGGAATATGACCTAAAAGTTTTAATTTTTCTGAAAACTTTTTTCTTTTCCACATTTTTTTTGTTAGCAAAGTTACCGTATAACCACTTTTTTTCTTATTAATTCTAGTTTTTATTTTTATAGGATACATTCTCTCCTGCAAATCCTTCACTGTATAATGTTCTAGTATATTATCACCTGAGCAATCATCATTTATATATATTGTATCTATATGCTCTCCACAATATTTTTTTAAAGAAAGTAAAGTATAAACTAATGATTCTGGTTTTTTATAAGATTGAATCGCAACATCAACTTTTTCCATATTTCTAACCTTTCTAAAATTTTATTTAATATTGTTCAAAAAATTATAAACATTAAAGTATTTCTTATAACTTTTTATATCATCCAAAACATATTCGTTTTTTTTATATTTTTTAATTTGTATAGTATCAAACTCTTCATATTTCTTGGCTGTAAAACAAATTTTATTTTTAGCATCAAAAGAATTGAATGCCTTTAAGTCTTCATATCTGCAAAAATTTTGATCATTAAATTTATAAACTATTTTTTTCCAATTTATTCTTTTCTTTCTACGATTCCATTTTTTCTTTGCCTCATCAATAGAATCATAATGTAAAAAGCAAATTTCTACATCGTCAATTTTACCAATTAATCCATTATATTGAATTTTTTTCAAGTAGTCTTTATATTTTGAATCCTCTAAATTTATAAACTCTAATTCTGTATCTATGTAATGTTTCATATTATATATAAATTTTATGTATTCTTGACCTATGAAAAACATTCCTAATGTAGGAGAAAGATATTCCAAGTTATTATTTCTATAAAATATTCCTCCGCCAACAGTTATTAGAAATAATTGTTATATCCTTATTTTTAATTCTACTATTATTTATTTTTCCTATCGTTTTCTTATATAAATTTAGCATAAGCTTTTTTATTTTCATTACTTCATTCCTCTAACATATTATTATAAAATTTAAATAAATTTTCTGTATAATTATTTTTACTGTACATATCCATTTTCATATTAAAATTCTTACAATTTGAAAGTTTTAATATTTTTTCTTCTAAATCTTCTAAATTGGAAAAAACAAATCCGTTTTCTCCATCTTTTATATACTCTTTTCCAGAGCAATATTCACTAATTAAACAAGGTATTCCTATGCTCATTGCTTCTAACGGAGTAAGCGGTGCTCCTTCATACCACAAACTAGGAAAAATTAAAACTCGTGCATTTTTCATATATTTTTTTACTTCTTCTTTGTTTTTCCAACCAGTAAACTCAATATTTGGATATTCTTTTTCTAATCTTTCTTTTTCGCTTCCATCTCCTACTGCAATTCCTTTTAAGTTTAATTCTGTAATTGCCTTGCAAAAGATATCTACTCCTTTTTCCTTGCTTATTCTACCTACATATAAATAATATTCATTTTTAGAAGCATCTACCATTTCTTCATTTTTATCAAATTCTATAGGATTATAAATTTTTTCTAGTTTTATATTTGGATTTAAAGTAGGTTTTAGTACATTTATACTTAAATCTGAAATGCCTATTGCATATTGTAATTTTGTAGGTAATTTAACAATTTTATTTTGTACAAATTGTCTAATTATTCTATATATTTTAAAAGCATAGTTTCTTGAATCACAGTTACATTTTATACATTGCCAAGATAAAGGTTTTCTCTTACAGATTTTATTTTCTTTATAATCAAAATATCCACCATTTGGACAAGCTGTAAAATAATCGTGTAAAGTCAAAACAATTTTAAAATTCATTTTAAAGGCTATATCAAATACGCTACTAGATAAAGCTTTTGTCCAGCCATGAACATGAATTATTGTATTTTCTTTATTAAAATTTTGTAATAGTTTCTTAAATTCTTTTTTTGCTTTAAAATTGTATATTCCATTTAACATTCCTTTTATTTTGTTTTTTTCTTTTAAAGCTTCTTGCTGATTTGTTGTTATATACTTTATACCTTCTATTTCATCATCTTTTTTATTAACAGCCGAAAAGAAGTAGACTTTTAGTCCTGCTTCTTTTAATAATCTCGCTGTATCTATTGCAACTTTACTAGCTCCACCTTGTATATAATTAAAATCATTTACTATTATTACATTATTTACTTTCATTTTTTACACTTAATTTTCCCATCTTCATTCCTAAAAATCTAGCCAACATATTTGGCAAAAACTCTAATAATGCTTTAATATTTCTTTCTTGAATTGCTCTTTTTAAAATATATATTGCTAAGCTACCACCAGCTTTATTAGTTCCATATTGGTCTATATATGAGTTTTCTTTAAAGAATACCCCTGTATCATAATATCTTTTATAAAGCTCTTTAAAAGTAAATTTATGAGAGTGATATACTATAGAATCTGAACAGTATTTTATCCTATATCCCTTCATAATTATTTTATAAGCTATATACATATCCTCGTTAATTACTAATCTTTTTCCATCATATCCATTTAGTTCTTTAAAAACACTTGTTTTAATTGCTGATGAAGCGTCTGAAAAGAAAAATGTTTTTAAACCTTTTTCTTTAAGATTTTCTTTTGTGTTAACAAAAGAGGTATCTGGATAATTCCTTTCACGAGTATATTTCTCAATATTATTGTATTTAGTTACTTGTCTACTGTAAGAAGCCTCACTTTCATTGTCTACAATTGGTTTAACCAATTTTTCAAGCCAATCTTCATTTTTTATTTCTATATCTTGTGATATAAATACTAAGATATCAGCTTCACTTTTCATTGCAACATTTTCTCTTGCTGTACTATGAGAAAAATCCGTTTTCTTCAATTTCGAATATGTTGCATTTATATTTTTTAACATACTTTCAGTATTATCCGAGCTTTCTGTTAAAACATAGCTTATTTTTTTTAAATCTACATTTTTTTGTTTCTTTATATTAGCATCTAAATCCAATATATATTTTTCTGCATTATATAAAGGACATATTACCTCTATATTCATATCTTTCTCACCCTTATTCAATTTTACTTTAAAATTATATCTTAAATATATCTTTATTTCAATATTTATATACTCTTTTTATATAATTTTTAAAAATTTCTTAATCTTATATCCACAAAAATACCTTGCTATTTATTTTAAGCAAGGTATTAATCAAATTTAAACAGCTCCTTCTTTCTTTATTACAGAAATTACTGTTTTAAATAATATTTTTATATCTAATGGAATAGAAACATTATTTGCATAGTAAGTTTCCATTTCAACTCTTTCATCATAAGATGTATTACTTCTTCCATTAGCAGCCCAATAGCCTGTTATACCTGGTTTTACGCTTAAAACTTCTTCTTTATGGTTTCCAAAATACTCAATTTCATCATCTATTACTGCTCTAGGTCCTACTAAACTCATTTCACCTTTTAAAACATTAATAAATTGTGGAAATTCATCTAAGCTTGTTTTTCTTAGGATTTTGCCTGCTTTAGTAATCCTTGGATCATTTTGTAATTTTCTAGTTGCCTCAAATTCTTTTCTTAAATCTTCGTTTTCAGCAAGAAGTTTTTTTAGTATTTCATCTGCTCCAACTACCATACTTCTAAACTTATACATTTTAAAGTGTTTTCCATCTTTTCCTATTCTATCTTGTGAATAGAAAAGTGGTCCATAGTCTTTGCAAATAAAATTTACTACTGCTACAACAGCAGTTACTGGTATTAATATAATTATTCCAACTATTGCTCCGCAAATATCTATTAATCTTTTTACAAATAAAGTAATTCCCTTTAAAAATTGTTCAGTTAAATCATTTACTTGTGTTCCAACACCAGTATAAGCATTTCTATTTCTTAAAGTAACAAGTAGTGTAATTAATGCTATTTTCATATCAACTATAGCATTTCTTCTATAATGATATTTCAAGTCCATATCCATTCTATCTACAAAATCCATACTTGTCCTTCCAGAAATTTGGCTAATTCCTGTAATTCCTGGCTTGTGCTGAATTATATATGTATAGTATACTCCCATATCATCTATTTCTTCTGGTAAATATGGTCTAGGTCCTACTATACTCATTTGTCCCAAAAATACATTTATTAATTGAGGAAACTCATCTAAACCTGTTCTTCTTAAAAAAGCTCCTGTTTTTGTAATTCTTGGATCATCTTTTAATTTTTTATATTTTCTATATTCTTCTCTTCTTTCTTCATCCTCTTGTAAAATTTTAGCAAGCTCTTCATCAGCATTCACATTCATAGTTCTAAATTTATACATTTTAAAAATTTTTCCATTTTTTCCGATTCTGTTTTGTGTATAAAAAATCGGTCCATTATCTTTATTTATTGCATTTTTTATTGCTACAACTATCATTAAAGGTACTAAAATAATCATTCCTACGATAGAAGTTACTATTTCTAATACTCTTACTATAAATGTAACTATTGCTTTTTTAACTTTTGATAAAAATCTTTTAACTATGTTTGTATGTAATGTTTTTACATCAAATTGAATGGCTAATTGCTCTTCGTCCATTCTTTTATACCCCCTAAAATAATCTTTACAATGTAAAATTATTTACACAACAACTTATATATACTGACGAATACGATTATAGCATACTTATTAGTTCTTTTCAATAGTATTTATAAAATTTATGTAAACTTTGTTTTTACTTGGACCTAACTTAAAGATATTTATTACTATAACATAGTTATTAATAAAAATCAAACATTTTCACAAAATTTTCAAATTTGTGTACATTTTTAAACTTTATCAAAAAATGCATAGCCAATTTGCTACGCATTTTTTAATTTACTTACATTTCAATTCTTGCTACAAATAAATCTGCCATTATCTCTATTTCAAATTTTCCTTTTTGCAATTCTATTAAATCCTTACAAATTGAAAGTCCCAATCCGTTTCCTGATGTATTTCTAGATTTATCTCCTCTTACAAATCTCTCTATAAGCTCCTCTGGGCTTATATTTAAAGCTTCTTTTGAAGTATTTTTTATTTCGAATATTAATTTTCTTTTTTCTCTAATCTCTTTCCACTTTAGATTTACATATACTCTAGTGTTTTCCAAAGAATATTTATATACATTTTGATATAAATTTTGAATAGCACGCCACATCTTTTTACTATCAAGATCTATCTCCATATTTTCTTCTTCAATATTTGATACTAATTCCAGTCGCTTTTCTTCAAATTTTTCTGCAAATTCACCATTTGCTTGTCTTATCATTTCTGCAAAATTTAATTTTTCCATATTTACGCTTTCATTTCCAGAAGAAAGCTTAGATACCTCTATTAAATCTTCTGTTAGATCTTTTAGCTTACTTGCTTTCATTTCTAATATTTCTATATATTTTTTTACTTTTTTGTTTTCTATTTTTTCTTTTTTTAGTAGCTTTACATAGCTAACAATTGAAGTTAAAGGAGTTTTTAAATCATGTGATACATTAGTTATTAAATCTGTTTTTAATTTCTCTGATTTTATTTTTTCTTTTACTGTAACTTTTATACTTTCTTGAATTTTTTCTAAATTAGTTTCTAAGTCTTCAAATTTTTTACTTCTTTTTTCAAACTTTATAGAGTAATTTCCTTTTAGCATTTGCTCCACATTTTTATTTATTTCTATAAGTTCTATTTTAACTCTCAAAATATATAATATATATAATATCGCTACTAAATATATTATTAATAAATCTAATACTCTATAACTTAAAAAGAAATACATAAACATTACAAATAATATTAGAGTTAGTAAAATAATCGTTTTATATATTTTTTTATTATTTTTTATTATTTTTAGTATTAATAGATTTTCCTTAGCTTTCTTAAGTTTTAGATTGCTACTTAAACTTGTAATTGCTTCATATAAGCAAAAGTACGCTAATATATATACTAACCATTTATCTTTTGCAAACCACATATATATGTTACTCTGTTCATTAAACAGTAAACTATAGCTAACTAAAACAGCTATAACTACTATTAAAATATTTTCTTCTATATAAAAATTTTTAAAATATATTTTGGTATCTTCTTTTAAATTTTTACATATAAATACATATATAACTATACTTCCTACTGCAAGTGCTAAACATAAAGCAAACCACAAATATATATTTCCGTTAAATGCTTCATATTCAGCTTTCATTATACTAAAATAATCTGGTTTATCAAAACTATTTATTCCAATGTAAACATCTAGTGTTTTAAATTTAAGTTGATTTACACTAAAACCATAATAAGTTAAATTATCCAAATTTGTATCTGGTACCTCGTTTAAAGAACAACTATAATATACTTTGTAATTTAAAATATCTTCTTTAGTAGCTAAAGTATTCTCTAAGGTCTTTTTAGTTCCATCTTCAAATTCAATATTTAATATACATTCTATATTTGTGTCTATTGAATTGAAAGGTCGAAAATAAGCTGAAGAAATTTCGTTAGTTTCTCTATAATTTAAATCGTTTTCTAAGTCTTCTATTACAGCCTTAAACTGCTCTTTAAAAACCTCTGTTTTAGTATAGTCTTTTTCGTAAAAAATTTGTTTTCCATATCTATAAATCATCGGAAAAATTTTATTGTATAATATAAATATTAATATTGTTACAAATATAAATAATATTGTTTTAAAAAAAATATCTTTAATTTTTTCTTTTTTCATTTTAATTTTTGCTAATTTAATAGCTACTCCTTTTATAATTTTACTATATATTTTCTATCTTATATCCTAGTCCCCACACAGCTTTTAAGTATCTAGGTTCTTTAGGATTTGCTTCTATTTTATCTCTTATATGGCTTATATGAACTACTACTTTTTTCTCGTAACCATCAAAACTTTCTTTCCATACATTTTCATAAATTTGCCTTATAGAAAATACTTGTCCTTTATTTTTTGCCAAGAAAAGTAATAGATTGTATTCTATTGGTGTTAGCTTTACCTTTTCACCTTCTAAACTCACCTCTTTTGTTTTATCGTTTATAACTAATCCATCTATTACTATGCTGTCTTCTTCTACTAAATTTGCAAATTTTGTATATCTTCTTAAATTTGATTTTACTCTTGCTATAAGCTCTAGTGGTTCAAAAGGTTTTGTTATATAATCATCTGCACCTGCATTCAACCCTGTAATTTTATCTAAACTTTGTGATTTTGCAGAAATAAATATTATTGGCATTATACTTATTTTTCTAATTTCTCTTGCTAAAGTTATTCCATCTATTTTTGGCATCATTATATCTAATAGTGCTAAATGTATTTCTGTAGTTTTTACTATTTTTAAAGCTTCTTTTCCATCTAAACATTCTATTACTTGATAGCCTTCCTCTTCTAAATAAATTTTAATAGCATCTGCAATTTCTTTTTCATCATCAGCAACTAATATTTTGTACATTTTTAATCCCCTTTTCATATAAATTTATTAAACTTCAATTTTATACATTTCCGCAGCATTTAATTTTTGCAAGTATTCTAATTTAGTATATAAATTTTTAAATTTTTCCTTTTCTACACCTTCATTGCATATTAAAAAGAAATTTTTTTCGTTTCCTATTATTTTTTCTAAGTTTTCTTCCGTTAAATCTTCGTATTTGATAATAACAGATTTTGGGCTCAAAGTAAACAAATATATATCATCTAAAAATCTATTGTTCTGTGTATTAAAAACATAGATTATTGGTAAATTTTCATTTTCTACTTTTTGAGCTATGTGATTGTACTTACTATAGCTATACTCAAAATCTATTTTAGATACCAAGGGCAAATAGCACATTATTAAAAATAAAAATGCTTCTATAAATAAAGTATCTTTATTGCTCCAAAATTTATTTAAATAAACCTTTATATAATATATTGAACTTATAATTGTTATCGAATAAATTGGTATTAAGTATCTATTTTCTAAATATGGTGCATTTTTACTAATTACTATAAAATATATTATAGTAGGATATATTAGAAATTTTATTGAAGAATTATTTGCTTTAAATATTTTTTGTGTTTTACTTTTAGATATTCCTATAATTAAAATTATAAATATTGGTAATAAATAATAATAAAATTCTTTATTTGCAATCCATACAAATATTACAAACTTTATATAGCTTATAAATATACTAGTATTTTCTTTAATACCTCTTGTTCCATACAATATATGCTTTATTGCATAAGGCCAAATTAATATATATGCAAAAGCTGAAACTATACATATTATATTGTACTTTTTTAAATCCTCAAATCTTTTATTTTTTATACATAATATGCTATATACTAAATATACTCCCAAAACATATATAAAGTAATAGTAATGTGTTAGTCCACCTATTAGTAAAACCGGCAATAGTTTAAAATAATCTTTTAAACTTGCATTTTTGTTTTTATATAATTTAATATGTAAATATGTAATAACCAAAATATTCAAATTGCAGAGTTCATACATTCTTATATAAAGTGCACTATTTAATGCTATACCAGAAAAAGTATTTATGAAGCTTACTGCTAAGGAATAATATGGATTTTGAAATAGCTCTTTACTAATTAAGTAAACAAATACTGTTGATATTCCAAAAAATATTATATTTAATAATATCCCTGTCCATTTAGTAAAATTGTCAATAGTAAAACTTGCCATTATTCTTAACAATAAATAATAAAATGGTGGATGTACATCATTTTTTTGATTTTCCCATATTGGTTTTAAATTAAATATTTCGTTTTTGTTTATTTCTAAATAATCTAAGTAGTACTCTTTTGTATGCCATTTATTTAAAAAATCTTCATTATCTACTATACTTAATTTGTTGTAATTCATTAATCCATACGAGTATGCTTCATCCATATGAAAATATTCTTTCTGAAATCCTAAATATATTCTTGCTATTGTTCCTAAAAAAATTATTACTATTAATACTGCATTTACTCTTTTTTTCATATCTTTTTTCTTCCTAATTTTTCTTTAAAGGTATATTAACAAATAAAAATTAAGATTAAAGATATAAAAAGGTTAAGATTTGGTAAAGAAAAAACTGCTAGCTTTAGCTAACAGTTTTAATTTAAAATTTTATTTATATAAAGAAAAAGAAATTCTTTATTTTATTTGTGATTTTTGAAAATATACTTTCGTTTCTTAAAGCCAGAGCCTTTATATTTTGCTTTTCTCTGCTAGAATCGTAGTGATAGAGTAATTCGTAATATGCTTTTCTAAAGGCTTCTATATTTTCTTTTTCTGTATTAATTTCTTTTCTATTAAATTCTTCTTTATTTAAATCTGTATTTAAATTTGCCATTACCTCTTCCTCTGTATACATCATTTTTCTTAAAAACAGTATATCATAACTTAAGGTATTTTCAAATACAAAATCAATTTTTAATCAATTTGTTACAATATTTCTTTGTAAATTTATATAATATTGCTATTACTACAACTACAATTGCATTAGTACAACATATTTTTATAATATTACTGGTTTTAGCAATTTCTTCATTTGCTGATGAAAAATTGGTTTCTGTAGCAGATATTTTTTCCATTTCTTCTACATCGACTTGAATTTCATTTTGTAGATTTTCTGGATTTTCTTTTTTATATTGTTCAAATTCTTTTAAAAATTTATCATAGTTTTTTGGAGTATCTGCTATATAATCTACTACATAGTTTCCTTCTTCATTTTTGCTCATTTCTATAAAAATCATCGAAAAAATCTTTCCATTAAAATCTTGCATTATGGCATTTTTCTTCCAAGTACTATTTTCTGTATATGGTGTAATAAATATTTGAGCAAAGCCAGAAACTTTATTATCTTTATCTCCGAAATTTCCTAAATTTTGTACTTGATATTCTTTAATTTTGCTCTCTTCTGGTACAGAATCTCCTTTAAAATTCTCCATATATTTTTCTAACTCTTTTTCAATTAAATCTATTTTTTCATAGCTACCAAGCTTATTTTCTACTGCAAGAATTTTAGGATTTAGCATACCTAAGAATACACTTACTAGTAAAATTACAATTAAAAATCTTTTTAATTTCATTTTTATACCTCTCTTTACTTTTACATCTTATCAATTTTCTAACATTATTTCGAAATCATTACCATTATGTTTTATGTGTAAAACAATTTCATCTGTCAAATCATATTTAGTTAAATCAAAATGTCCAGATAGCTCTAGTTCTCCTGTTTGACTATTATATTTGCAATCATTAGATATTCTATTTGTGTCTATTGGTTTGAATTTTTCTCCCATGCTGTTTGTAATATACCAATCTATATTATAGTATTTTTCTCTAAATACTTTTTGCTTGTTTCTTATCTCTTGTATTTCTGGTGAATATTCTCTTAATGCACCTAAATAATTTAAAATCTCATCTGTACATATTTCTTCATTTTCTCCAGACTTTAATAAAATATTGAAAAATTTTTGCTTTTCACTTGATAACTCACTAGAATCTGGGTATTCTACATTTTCTAATTTCGTACTTATTTTTATTTCTGTACCTGTTTCTGTTATATTAGCCTTTATTAGTTTATAACTTTCATTTCCTGTAGATTTTTGCTTGTAAGAAATTTCTTCTCTATTATATATTTGCTCTGGGATTTCTAAAGAATATTTCCAATCTCCTGAAAGTGTTATTTCTTCATCTCCTAAACTAGCTTCCTTTTTTGAAATATTTATACTGTTTAATTCTATGTTTAATTTTTTACTTTTTGGATATGTAGCTTCTTCTGCTGTATAAATTGCATATACTACATTTACTTTATTTTCTTCTCTGCTTTCTATAAAAGTGCCTACTCCACTATTTATAAATATTATTTCATTTGCACTATTTGGAGTATAATTTACATTTTTTTCTCTGCAAAAATCATCTAAAGTATTTTGATTCATACAATATAAAACATTGTTATTTTCATCTGAAACTATTAAATCTGGAAAATTTATATCTACAATTTCATCTGCAGAAATTAGGTCTTTTGCTTTTTCTGAAAGCTCTACTTCAAAACTTATACTTAAATTGTAGTTATCCATTGTAAAATCTTTTACACTAACTTTTGTTTCTAGATCTTCTATTTTGTCTCCTGTTTCTATATTTTCAATTACCGAATTAGACAGAGCTGTGGCATTTTCTGGTTTTTCTATATAGCCTTCCTCTATTGCTCTTCCAAATCCATTTCCTGTGTGATATTTATTTTCGTAAATCTTTGTAGAAATTTCTGTGGCAAAGACAATTCCTGTTATGGATAAGCTTCCCACTAAAAACATAAATGTATTTTGCAATATACTTTCTAGTTTTCTTTTTCGCTTTTCTACTTTTTTAAATTTCTCTATTGCTATTTTATCTTGCACATTTTTAAGCATATCTTCTTCCATTTTAAAACCCTCCTATTTTTAAAATTTTCTTTAACTTTTCTCTTGTTCTGTGTAATTTTGTTTTTACATTGCTAGTACTTAAATTTAATTCTTTTGATATTTGCTTTATCTTTTTTTCTTCATAATAGTACTTTGTAAATATTTCATATTCTTCTTCTCCAAGTATTTTTAACTGCTCTAATATAAAATTATTTGTATCACTAATTTCTATATCATCTTCCAATCTATCTACCGGAATAGTATTTTCCTTAATTTCTTCAATATTTCTTTGTTTTAAATTTTCTTTATATTTTTTATATACGATATTTCTAGTAATTCCTGCTATATATGGGCTAAATTTCTCATCTACTTTTAAGCTTTTTTGATTTTTCCAAATAATAAAAAATACATCTGAAATTAATTCTTCTTCATCTTCCTTACTTAAATCTGCTGTATTTTTTATTATTGCTAAAATATAATTGTAGAAATCTTTTACAAGTTTTTCCATATTTAGCTTTCCACTTATAAGGTAATCTTTTATAGTATTTTCTTTGTTCATTTTTTTCTCCTTTATAAGATATCTTACATTTATATATTTCCATAAATTAGTAAAAAGGTTACAAAAAAAGATAAAAAGTCCTAAGGACTTTTTATCTTTTTCTATATTGGAATATCAAAATAATTTCTTTTGTTATAATATATATATGAAATATATACTTTCCTACAGTCTTCATCAATGGTATACAATAATATATAATTATCTAGCACTATTTTTCTAAATTCTCTATTCCATCTTCCTATTTTACTAATTTTAGGATACATTTTTGGTGAATTTGATAATTGTTCAATTTTTAGTTGAATTTTTCTTAATAATTTTTTAGTAGTATTATCCGATTTTAATTTTCTATAAAGATTTTCACTAATAAGTTCTATATCTTCTAAGAAAAAATCTGAAAATTCTACTTTATATGCCATATTTTAGTTTCCACATATTAAAGACTTCATCTGCACTTTTTACTCTTCCATTTTTAATATCTTCTTCTGCCCTTAATAGTCCTTCTTCAATTTTTTTATTTATTTCTTTTTCTATATAATTATTTTTCATACTTCTTTACCTCCTATTTTAATAAAAACCTTATATTATTGTTTATATTATACAGCTTTTATATAGATGTTTTCAATAGATTATAAATATTTTTCAATGCGTTTGATTTAGGACAAAAAAAAGATGGACTAAGATTTTCTTAGTCCATCTGAAAATTCTACTTTATATGCCATATTTTATAATAATTCTTTTTTATTTTTCTTTTTTCCATAAAGCTCTTTCATTTGCTTTATGTTTTCCTTTGTATATCCTACCGCTACATTTGGATTTTTAGAGCAAATTGTATTCCAGATTTCATCAAAAGTTTCTTTCTTAGCTTTTGTTATAAATTCAATAGTAGCAATAGTATGAACTTTTCCGTCTTTAGTCATTGCTTTTATTGATTTTGAAGTTTTTATTCCATTAGTTCTTCTTTCTAATACATATATCCAAACTATATCTTTATATTCTAATATTTTAAACTTTCCACCAAAATTTACTACAAAATTATTTGTTAAACATAAATCTGCTTTTTCATAGTAAAAGGCTGATGGATCATTCATTTCATCATCTAGTTTTTCAATTTCATCTGCATCCATTTTCTTTAAAGTACTACTAAAAATTAATTTTTGGGCTAACACTATAAAGAATGATATTATACCAATTAGAGCAATTGTTAAACCAGCCAAAACTAATATACTACTCATTTCTGTATATTCTGAAGTTGTATCTAAATATATATCTCCAAAATAATTTTCAAAATCTTCTTCTGCTATTTGATATTCTTCTTCTAATCCTTCATTGTAAGCATCTAATGCATAGCTTTTAATATCACTTGGAATTAGTTTTGTAATTCCTTCTATCTGTATTGGGTTTTGACTAATATCTTCTTTATTTAATTCTTCAAATTTAGATGGTGCCATATATGTAATGTACAAATATTGACCATCTGTTATTATATAGTACCTATTTATACCATCATTATCTTCAGCAAAAGCAAATGGTATTTCTGCTACACTAACATATGCTTTTTTGTTTTCTTTTTCTGCGCTTAATATAAGTGTATTCATATCTTGTTTTTCTGAATCCACTTTTTTGTCTATTTCTCCAGAAGCAAAAAAGCAAGCAATACCAATAATTACAACAAGAATACATATTAATAAATCTCTGTTCTTTCTTTTTATTGCTTTTTTCATACTTTCATTTCTAAATTCCATCATTTTTTGTTCCCCTTTTTACTTATTTTACATTATTAAAATTAAAATAATATATATTTTATATTAACACACAAGAACAAATGTGAACTTCGTTCACACGAAGCACTAATTTAATTAGTGCTTTTTTTAAAGATGTTGTTTTTAAGTT
>CALXPP010000009.1 GCA_944390345.1 uncultured Clostridia bacterium | reverse complement strand
ACAATCACATTGTATCATTTGTAATTATATGTGTCTATTTTTATTTCAAAGTGCGTCACTTAATTTTACCATTTATGTTTTTAGTAAATTCGTATAATTTCTGTAACAGTATTGTAATGTTATTGTTATTGAACTTTTGTATTTATATTTATATACTATAATTAGATTATAGTATATTTTGGAGTAAATATTATGGCTGATTTGGATTTAGTTGGCGAAATGTCTTTAGAACAATTAGAAAATAATATTGAAGAATTATATGGTAAGGATAAAGCTAATGAACTTGCTTATTTTTTGCGCCACAATTCTATTGATTCTTCAATGCAAAATAAACTATACGCTGCTATATTTAATAACATAAAATCCCAAAATTCTGTTGATGATATATTAAAAAACCCTTCAAAGCTTTCGCACATCATAAATTCAATTGAAAAGCAAATTACTGAATATCAAATTAAACAATCTAATGACATAAATATTACCGCTTCTAGCAACGCTAATCTTTTAGATAATAAAGAATTTCTAGAATCTCCTACTAATTTTTTAAAAAGTTTACCCTTTGAAGAACAATTATCTACACTTGAAAATTTATTTTCAAGTGTTGGAATATCTAAAGAAACTTCAGAACAATCTAGTAAAATGATTATTGATGCTCTTAATGGTGAAAAAAATGCTCAATCTGCTATAATGGAAGAATCAGAAAATAAACGGATTAACTATAAAACCCGAACAACTAGATTCTTTTATCAATAATCTTTCTTATTTTCTTTTGTTTAAAGGTATGAATCCTAATTTGGATAAACAAGAACTTATTCCTTCACTATTAGAATATATTAACAATCATTCTAATAAAAATTTAACAGAAGATGATATTAATCACTTAACTTTTTTAAGTGAGCTATCTCCAGAAGAATTAGAGCAATATTTTCAAAATATTAATAATAGATACAGAGTAAACTACAATGTAGAAAACTTAGATGCTAAAGTAATATTTACTGAAAATTCGACTAAATACATTCCACAGCAAGATATAGATTCTATACTATCAAAATTAGCTAAACAAGAACAACAAAATACTTTAGGAAATACTTCAAATTTTGAAATACACCAGAATCTAGATTTAGATTCTATTGAAAATATATTTGATGCTCAATTTTATGAAGCAAAAGATCCTGCCGAAAACGAAAATGTATTTGAATATAGTAGTTTAGAAAATATTTTTGATGAAGTTGCAGATACGAATGCTATTCAATTTGATTTTGTAGATCAAGAACCTACTCCAGAGACTCCTCCTATTGCTACTTCACCTGCAGAATTCATTCAACAAGAAATGCAAAAACAAGCTGAAGAAGCAGAAAAAATTGGAGATGAGATATCTGAGCAATCTGATTTAGCTCAAGAGGCAGATAAAGAAAATAATTATATGTTAGAAGTAGAAGAAAAAAAAGGTTTCTTTTCTTCTATTAAAGATAGATTTTCTAAGTTTATGCAAAAAATAACACAAAAGTCTTTACCTGATCCAAATGCTACAAGAGCACAAACTACTAATCAAAGCTTTGAATCATTTGAAAGAAAATCTAGTATATTATCTACTATTCGTTCTATTGGTGATAGAGTAACTTCAGCTGTAAAAGGTATCTCTTCATTAAATAAACAAAATCAAACTCCAGAAATTAAAAATACAGCTACTATAGTAGGAGCTCAAAAAACTAATTCTCAAGCTATGGAAATGGACAATAATCCTACTGATACTAATAAAAAATCTGAAATAATAAGACCAAAAGCTGTTCAAGCTAGACCAAAAACTAATGAAATGTCTTCTTTTGATCAATTTATTAAAATATCTAATGAAGGAAATAAAATTGAAGCTGCAGCACGAAAAGGATCTAAGGCTTCACAAGAAATTTCTGATAAAACACAAGATTCTCAAAAAATTTCAGAGGATACTAGTAGAGATGATGATTAATTTAAATTTTTATTAAATATATCTCATATTAATATATTTTCCTCCCTAAAAAAAGAAAATCAGAATTAACACTGATTTTCTTTTTTATATTATTTTTGCTATATATATTTAATCTATTATCTCTAGTCCTGCAAATCTTGCCATTAATCTTTTGTGACCTACTTTATCAAAATTTATATCTACTTTTAAATCTTCTCCTTCTGCTTCTACTTTATTTATAATTCCTTCTCCGAATTTTTTATGATATACTTTTACTCCAGACTTATATCCACTTAAATCTATATCATTTCCTTTTTTAGTTTGACTTAAATTATTTAAAAAGCTTTCTGCAGTTCTAAATTTAAATCCAGAATTTGATTTTGCAGCAACTACTGAATTATCTTTATAAGATGTAATACTACTGTTAAAGTCTTTAGTATATCCACCATATCCACTACCAGCTTTTCCATAAGACCATTCATATCTATTGTTAGAAAATCTTGAATCATTTTGATTTTCAAAGGCTTCATCATATCCATCCATCATATTAGCTGGTATTTCTTTCAAAAATCTAGATACTCCATTGCAACTAGTTGAGCCAAATATAGTTCTTTGTCTTGCACAAGTTAAATATAATTGCTCTTTTGCTCTTGTAATTCCTACATAACATAGTCTTCTTTCTTCTTCGAGTTCTTTAGGCTCTCCAATAGATTTATATCCAGGAAAAATTCCTTCTTCCATTCCTACTAAAAATACTACTGGAAATTCTAATCCTTTTGCACTATGTAAAGTCATTAGTGTTACAGAATTATCAGTATCTTCCATTCCATCTAAATCAGAACTCAATGTAATTCCTTCTAAGAATTCACTTAAAGAATTTTCTGCTGATTCTTCTTCAAATTCCATAGCTACAGTTAAAAATTCATCTAAATTTTCTATTCTATTCTCAGCTTCTACAGTATTTTCTAGCTCTAAAGCTGCTGTATATCCTGTAATTTGCAAAGTTTTCTTTATTAACTCTGATATTCTTGTACTATCTTTTTCTTGTCTTAATTCTTCTATTGCATTAACAAATTCCCTAGTATTTGAAAAAACCCTAGTTAATCCATATTCATTGGCTTTTTTAATAACTTCATACATTGAGATACTATTTGCATTTGCTATAGCTTCAATATTGTCTAAACTTGCTTTTCCAATCCCTCTTTTAGGTTCATTTATTATCCTTGTTAAACTTAAATTATCTGATGTATTTTGTATTAATCTTAGATACGCAATAATATCTTTAATTTCTTTTCTTTCGTAGAATTTTAGACCTCCAACAATTTTATATGGTATGTCCTCTCTTCTTAAAATATCTTCTATACTACGGGATTGTGAATTCATTCTATATAATACTGCAAAATCTGAATAATTATAATGTTCTGTAAGTTTTAGATGAGTAATTTGATTTACAATATAATTTGCCTCATCATATTCATCATCACCTCTATATACCTTAGGTAAATTTCCTTCTTCATTTTTTGTCCATAACTTTTTCTCATATTTAGTTTCATTATTCTTTATTACGGAATTTGCAGCATTTAAAATACTTTGTGTACATCTATAATTTTGTTCTAATTTAATAATTTTAGTACCTGGAAAATCCTTTTCAAAGTTTAAGATGTTAGAAATATCAGCTCCTCTGAATGAATATATTCCTTGGTCATTATCTCCAACTACTGTAATATTTCCATATTTTGAAGCAAGTAAAGTTACTAATGTAAATTGCGCTTTGTTTGTATCTTGATACTCATCTACTAAAACATATTTAAACTTTTCTGAGTAATATTCTAGTATATCTGGATTATCCATCAATATTTGTATAGCAAAATTAATTATATCGTCAAAATCTATAGCATTATTTTCTTTTAATTTCTTTTGATAAATTCTATAAATATCTGCTATTTTTTCTTTTCTAAAATCACCCTTAGATCGTAAAGAATATGCAGCTGGATCTATCATTTCATTTTTAGCTTTACTAATCTCATATAAAACAGATTTGTCTGAAAATATTTTATCATCTAAATTTTCAGCCTTTAAAATTTGCTTTACCATTGTTTTTTGATCTGATGTATCAAAAATTACAAAAGAACTCTCAAAACCAAGTCTATCTATAAATTTTCTAAGTATTCTTACACATATTGCATGAAAAGTACCAATCCACATATCTTTTGCAATATCACCTACTAATTTTTCAACTCTTTCTTTCATCTCATTAGCTGCTTTATTTGTAAATGTAATAGCAAGAATATTCCAAGGCTTAACATTTTTTTCATCTATTAGATAAGCAATTTTATGTGTTAATACTTTTGTTTTTCCGCTTCCAGCGCCAGCAATAACTAAGCAAGGTCCTTCTGTATTTACTACAGCCTCATATTGTTTTTCATTTAATTCATCCAATAATCCCATTTGCATCTCCTCTAAAAGAACTTATGTTTGTGCATATTATATCTTTTTTCTTTTCTTAAGTCAATTATTTTTATTATATTTAAAAAAGTTTTCCACACTTTTTTAGTATACTATAAATTCAATAAAAAAGAAATATTTTTATTAAATCTATTGTCTATTTTTTTCGTATATGGTATGATTTTAATGTAAATTAAAGTGATACTTAGGAGGAATATATGAAAGAAACAGAAGAAAAAAAAGTTATACCTGCAAAAACTGTAGTTAAAGGTTTAATTACGGGCTTTGTATCTTATGGAATAATTATTGGATTTTTATTACTTGTAGTAGCTTTAATTTTTTCTACAACTATAAGCAATATATCTGATGCAAATCAAAAAGTTTTATCTATAAGTCTACCTTTATTATTCGCATTTATATTATATTTTGTAATTCATTCAATTTGTAAAATAAGTACTATAGATTTATTTAAAAAATGCAAAACAAATTCTGAAAATCTTCCAGAAATATCTCAAAAGATGAACTTGTTTTTCTTGGTTTGTATTATTCTTTTTGTTATACTTTCAAATTGCTTACTAGTATTGAAGTTATCTAATGAACGAAAATCAATTGATGTTGCATCTGAAACTTATAATCAAGTATTTTCTGATAACTTTACAAAAACTTTAACAAATGAGATGCTTGCTGATTACAATGAAACTAAAAATCAAACTTTAGTATCAGCAATTATTATAGAGCTATCTTTAGTAGTTTCTTTCTTTTCTTTAATACCTTATCAAAAGAAAATGATTCTTGAATATAATGATGTTGGAAAAAGAATAAAAAAAGAAGAAAGTTAAAATTAAAACTAATAAATTAAAACTGATAAACAAAGTATTAAAAATATTTTGTTTATCAGTTTTTTTATTTTAAAAATTGTGTAAATAACCCTAATACTATTCCTATTATATTTCCAATACTTCCCATTCTACCTTTATACAATTTATTTGATTCTGGTATTAATTCACAAGACACAATATAAAGCATAGCTCCTGCTGCAAAAGATAGAGATATTCCTATTAAATCTATTGAGATATTTCCAATAATTGCTCCAAAAAAAGCTCCTACTCCAGTAGTAATACCAGATATTGCTGTTAATAATATTGCTTTTTTCTTGCTAAATCCTCCTGTTTTCATAGGAAGTGATATAGATATTCCCTCTGGAACATCATGTAAAGCTATCGCTATTGCTAATGATAAGCCCAAACTTTCAGAAGCATCAAATCCAGAACCAATCGCTAAACCTTCCGGAAAATTATGAATTGCTAATCCTATACAAATAATTATACCTGTTTTTAATATGCTGCTTTTTTCATTATTTCCGGCATAAATTTTATTTACTAATTTATCACACAAAATCATAGAAATAACTCCAATCAAGACTCCGAAAATACATAAACTAATTGAAATTAATTCTAAAGCTTCTGGAATTAAATCAAAACATATTACAGCAGTCATTAATCCTGCTGCAAATTCTAAAATAAAACTTAAAAACTTATTTGACTTTATTTTTAATATAGCACCTAAAACACCACCTAAAGTAGTTCCAATTAAGCCAAAAAACAAACCACATATTGTAATTTCACTAATACTTTCCATATTTCTCTCCTTTTATTACAATATATGGTTTATATTTTTTTTTATACTTTAATTTTCTTGCTCACCTTTTAACTTCTCTGCTTGATCAGTAGCTATTAGATTATCAATCATCTCGTCTAAATCTCCATTTAAGAAATTTTCAAATTGATATATACTTAAACCTATTCTATGATCTGTAATTCTCCCTTGTGGGTAATTATAAGTTCTAATTTTTTCACTTCTATCTCCTGAACCTACTTGACTTTTTCTAGCATTTGCAAGTTCTCTATCTTGTTTTTCTTTTTCTATTTGATAAAGTCTAGAGCGTAACATTTTCATTGCATACTCTCTGTTTTGAAGTTGAGATCTTTCTGTTTGGCATTCTGCTACTAGTCCTGTTGGCTCATGTATTAAACGAACAGCTGAAGAAGTTTTATTAACATGTTGTCCTCCAGCACCAGAAGCTCTAAACACTTCCATTTTTATATCTGCTGGGTTAATTTCAACTTCTACATCTTCTACTTCTGGAAGTACTGCAACAGTAACTGTTGATGTATGAATTCTTCCACTACTTTCAGTATCTGGTACTCTTTGTACTCTATGAACTCCACTTTCAAACTTAAATCTGCTATATGCTCCTTTTCCTGTTATCATAAAAGATATTTCTTTATATCCTCCAAGCTCAGTAGCATTCTCATACATAATATCTATTTTAAAGTGCTTTCTTTCTGCGTACATTGAATACATTCTAAATAGAGTTCCAGCAAATAAAGCTGCTTCTTCTCCTCCAGCACCTGCCCTAATTTCACAAATTACATTATTATCATCATTTGGATCTTTTGGAATAAGTAATATTTTAAGTTCTTCTTCTATTTTTGGCAATTTTTCTTTCGCCTCGTGTAAATCTGCTTCAGCAAGCTCTTTTAAATCTGGATCATTTATCATTTCTTTTGCTTCTTCTAATTCTTTTTCTACTTTTTTATATTCTCTATATTTCATAACAACATCTTCTATGCTGCTATGCTCTTTCATTAGTTTTTTCCATTCTTCTTGATTAGCAATTATATCTGGGTTACTAATCATTTTATTTAATTCTTCATATCTTTTTTCAACATCTTCTAATTTTTGAAACATAAAAAAATCTTCCTTTTCTATAATTTGCTAAAATATTATATCATAAAAGCTCTGTATATACAAGGTTAGCTTCTAAATTTCAAATAGTTTATAAGAAATATTTAATTTATCTAATTCTTCTTTTTCTCTATTTGAACAAGTAAAAATTAAAACTTGTTGTTTTGAATACTCTTCTGAGATATATTTTAAAATGTTTTTTAATCTTTCATTATCAAAATATGCAAAAGCTTCATCCAAAATAATTGGCATTTTTTCATCAGATATTTCTTTTAATGCGCTAAGTCTTAGTGATAAATACATTTGGTCTATTGTTCCAGTACTTAATCTATTTACAGGCAAATATTCTCCTGTTTCTATTTCTGCTGTAAGCCCATCTGTATCATTCATTTTTACATTAGTATATTTATTATTTGATATTTTCTGTATAATATTGCTTAAATTTTGAACAAACCTAGGACTTATATTTTCCTTTACTTTTTCATAAGCATTTTCTAAACATTCTTTTGCTATTTCAAAAGAAGAATTTAATTTTACTAAATTTTCTTTTTCATTCTCTGCATCTTCTAATTTTTCTTCAATTTGAGATAGTTCTTCTAATTGTGTATTTAATGCATCTGAATCACTTTTTATTGTATGCAATTTAAATTCAATAGTATGTATTTTATTTTCTACATTTTCTATTTCTTCTATTACCTTTTCATAAGAAAAATCAGATACATTAAGCACATAATTTGCATTTAATTTATTCATATATTCTAACTTAATATCATCTTTACTTTTTTCTATTTCTTTCATTAAGCTTTCATATTTTTCTCTATATTCTTTTCCTTTTGTATCTTTTGTTTCTGTTAAAATTTTAATTTCTTTTGCTATGTTTTCTCTTATTTCTGCAAGCTCTTCTATTTTATTTTTTATATCTTTCTTGTTTTTTAATACTTTTATAATCATTAAAATTATAGTAACAATAATAGGAATTATAAATAGAGAATTTACAAGAATATTTTTATTAAATACAAACATTCCTATACAAATTAAAATAAATATAGCTAAAAATATATAATAATTTCTAAAATTAATTTTTTTCTTTTTTACATTACTTTCTGCATTTTCATCTATTTTTCCTTTTAAAAATTCTATTTTTTCTTCATATTCTTTTTCTAAATTTTTATTTACATTAACTTCTGCTATTTTTATTCGATTATTTTCTATATTACTTTTTAACTTTTTTAAAAAATTTTCTTTATTTTTCTCTTCTAATAGTTGCTTTTCTAAACTTTCTTTTTCAGCAAGTCCTGTTTCAGCTTTTTCTCTAACTAATTCTAATTCTTTTTTTCTCCCTACTAGAATATCTATATTGTTGGTTACTTTGTTTAGTGGCCTTTGGCTAGTCCTATCTGTCCCTACTCTTTCTGTTTGCAATTTAGATAATTTATCAAAAGATTTTTTGTAAGAAATATTATCATCACCAGTATTTATTAAGTTGCTTATTTTTTGTACAATACCGTTTTGATCATTTGGTTTAAGCCTAATACCTTCTTGCTCAGAAATAGCTGTACTTAAAAAAGTACTCTCATCTATACCTGTTTGTTCTACAAAAAAATCTATATTCTTTGATTTATCTACTTTAAATTCTTTGGAAATATCTTCTTTATTTTGATTATATATTATTGTACTTTTCTTTTTAAAATCTCTATATACTTCATAAGCCTTTCCATTATCTAAAGTGTATTCTAATTTTCCAGAAAATTCATTCTTAGACCAAGGATTAAATCTATCGAAGTCTGATAAATCTTTACCATTTTTATTTTTAGAAATTCCATACAACATACTATCTATAAATTTTAGAATTGTTGATTTTCCAGCTTCATTTTTTCCAAAAATTATATTTATATTATCTCCAAGCTCTAATTCTTTTTTATATAATTTTCCAAAACCATTTATTTTTAATTTATTTATTTTCATCTTATTCTCCTCTTACATTACTTCTAAGCCAAGTTCTATTGCTTTTTCTATTTCTTCTTTAGTTGCTTCTCCTGTTTCTAGCTTTTTTAATGCTTCTTTTATGAAAATTCCTCTTAAACTATTTTCTTCTGATAATTTTTCTAAATCTAAACTTAGTATAGTTTTATCTTTTATTTTTAGCACATTTTCCTTCATTGCTAACTGTAATAACTCACGAGAATCTACCTCAAAACTTCTTTTCCCTATTAATACTATTTTGTACATTGTTTTTTCTTCTAATTGCATATTATTTATAGCTTCTATAATATCTTCTTTTGTACTTAAATCACTTATGTCTAAATTTTTCTCTTCGAATATTCTTTCATCTATAGGTATAAAATCTGTAGTTAGACTTCCATCTTTTATTTCTCCTACTATCATTCCATGTTCACCTAATTCATCAAACCCAAGAGAAATTAAAGAACCTGGATATAAGATATTCCCTTTTTTTTCAAAATTACTCTTATGTATATGCCCTAAAGCAATATAATCGAAATTTAAAGCTTTTAAAGTAGCTTCTGAAATAGGGCAATATGAAAAGCCTTCCGCATCTTTTGTTCCATTTAAATCTAAATGTAATAATAATATATTAGCTTTTCCATTTTCTTTCAGTTCCACATTTTCTAAAGATATTTTTTCCTTATAAAATTCTGTAAAAGCTGCTCCATATAAATTAATATCGTTATCTTCGTATTTTTCTAAAAATTCTTCCTTAAAAATATGTACATTTTTTGAAAAAGTATATGTAGCATATATAGAGTTTTTCAAATATGGATCGTGATTTCCTGGCGCTATAAAAATCTTTGTATTTTCTATTTCTTTAAATAAATTATTTATATAATCTATTGAAGTCTTTTTTACATAGTTTTGCTCATATAGATCACCTGCTATAAAAAGATAATCGACCTCATTTTCTTTACAATATTCAATTACTTTTTTTAGTGCATTTCTCTGCTCCAATCTCCTAATTTTACCTAAATTTCCCTTTTCACTTAAAGATGTAAAAGGCGTATCTAAATGTAAGTCAGCAATATGTACAAATTTCATATTTTTAATTTTCTCTCCCTTTTTTTATCTATTAGATTTTATCACATTTATTCTATCTCGTCAACAAAACTCAAAAACTTTGTTCGGTATTATTTAAAAAGATAAAAGCACTAACTTTATAGTTAATGCCTTTATTTTTTATTCATCTATTGAACCAAATAATTCATCAAATTTTGCTTCTAATTCCTTCTGAATATCTACAAGTTCTTCTTGTCTTGCTTCTTCTTCTGTTTTTGGAGTTACTGCTTGTGCAGTACTTGTATTTGGAGTAGAAGCTTTAGTAGCATTGTTTGTATTTGGAGATTTATTTTCTATATCATCAAATAAATCATTTAAAGATTCTAAGCTTTGTGCTTTTCCTGCATTTGCATCTTGCCCTTCTTCGTAAGGTTGATAAGGATTGTATTTTCTCCAAACACCTCTTTCAATATGTACATCATTATGATCTGCTTTATATCTATTTACTATTTTTCCTTCTGGATATTTAAAATAATAGTATTTATTGGCCTTTATAGGTTTTATACCTTTTTCAAAAATAATACAAATATCATTGTCCAATCTTCTAAGTTCATCTGGTGTAAGCAATGCTCTACCCATAATTTGATCAGATTCACTTTTCCCTTGCTTCCAATCTTCTCTATCTTTATTTACAGATATACTGTCTCTAGAAATAGTCTTTTCTCCTAAAGCCTTTGAAAAATATTCAACTGTTTTTTGTGAATTAGAACCTAAAAAAAGGTGAGTATCACAGTTACCCATTATTGTCTCGTGAGCTTCTTTATACACAGCCTCTAATTGATCTAAATTTTGAAGTATTACACTAAAAGAAATTTTTCTACTTCTTGAAGTTGAAATTTTCTTATCAAAGTCTGGTATATGTCCAATATTTGCAAACTCGTCTAATATAAAATATGTAGGCATTGGCAATGCACCACCATTTAAATCTGCAAAATCATATAATTGTTGTATCATCTGTGAGAAAAATATTGTAAGCAAGAAATCGTAAGCTGTATGTGTATCAGATGATATAACAAATACTACTGTTTTTGTCTTTCCTATACTAGTAAAATCTATTGTATCTGTTGATGTAACTTCTGCTATTTCTCTAGAATCAAATTTACCAAGCTTAGATTGAAGTGTTCCAAGTACGGAACCAAAAGTCTTTTCTGGTAGCATTTCTATATTTTTATAATACATTCTAGCAGGGTGATCGTATGGCAATTGATTCATTAAATTTGTAAGTAAATTATCTCCACCATTATTGTTTGCTGTTCTTACAAGTTCCGAACAACTTGCTAAGCTTTGTTCTTCTGGAGGTCTTACAGCTTTTAGATAATAAATTAATGCTTTCATTAACATTTCCGCCATATCATCCCAGAATGGATCTGAGCTTTTTCCTTCACCTTGTCCCTTTACAATTGTATTTGCTATAACATCGACATCAATTTCATTGTTTATGTGATGTAAAGGATTGTATCCATCACTATTTTGTGGATGTACTAAATTTAATACTTTAACATCATATCCCTTTTCTCTAAAATATCCTGCCGTTTTATCGTAAAGCTCTCCTTTAGGATCTGTAAAAACATAAGAACCTAAAAGTTGCAAAGCATTTGGAATAACATAAGAAGCTGATTTACCAGCACCAGAACCACCGACAACAAGTACATTCACATTTCCTCTTTTATCTACTGGCAAATAATTTTTTTCTGCAAGAACAATACCTTTATTTTTACTTAAAATCTTATATTGTTCTCCATTTTCACTCCAATCACTAGAACCATGCTCTATATCATCATACTCGTGTTTTGGAAAAGCTTTGACAATTCCTACTAAAACAAAAATTCCATAAAAAGCTAAAAAATATGGGACTACATATCCAAAAACACTTCCATAGCCATAATTACCAGCAATTGCCAATCCTAATGCTGTAAGAGGTCTTGTAATATATACACCTAATTGTGTTAGAAAAATATCCCAAGAAAAACCTTCTCCTGTTTTTTCTGGTAATTCATCAAAACCTATATCTAAGTCTACCTTTAATTCTTCTGGTATTCCATCAAAACCTTGTTTTATTGCAACACTAAGAGGTGCAATCGCCCATATTATAATTATTAATACGAGAATTGCACTTACAATTAGTTTTCCTTTTATTTTTAAAACTGCTTTTTTTAATTTCTCAAAAAAACCCATTTAATTCACCTTTTCTTAAGTAAATTCTTATTTATCTAGGTCTTCACCTTTTTCTTCAGCTTCCTTCTCAGCTTGTTGTTTTTGTTTTAAAGCATTTTTTGCTTTTCTATTAGCTTTTGATTTGTCATCTTGTATTGGTAATGAAATAACTACAAATTCATTTCCTAATATTTGCTCAAGTCCAAATTCTTTTGGACTTTCAACATTAACATATCCACCACTTGCATTTGATGAATCGCTACTTGAATTTGGATTATTAATATCTGATTTAGTTTTTATATTAGTCTTAGTTTGACAAATTACAAATCTACCTTTTACATCTGCAAATTTTCTTGCATCGTAAAGTTTTCTTAATACATCTTCATTTACATTTTCAACCCCAAGCTCTTTTCTTACTCCACTTCCTTCATTTGAAGGTTTAGCAGTATCTCCGTTCATACTCATTTCTCCTTTCACTAAGAAACGTGTTTTATTTTTTCTTATTCTCTGAACCTATTTCAAAAGCAAAATACTTTTTATATGGTTTTAGTTTACATTTTCCTTTAACTTCTTTTGTTTCCTCATCAAAATACAAAATTGGTTTTATTTCTTCTGTTGTTTCTGGATCAATTATAGAAATTGGTCTTTTCATATTCGGTGTATATGCAAACTCTTTATATTCTGTTGCTTCTTCATTATATAGAGTTTTAAAACTCATTGGCATTGGTTTTTTAGAAATCTTAACTACATCATAATCTAAAAATCCCATATTTACTATAACCTTTTCTTTTCCAAAAGATAGAATAACCAGTGGATTGCCATCAGGCGCAGGATTATCCACATAGAAAGTTTTCTTTTTTCTATCTCCTATTATCTCCTCTGTATAATCTAATCTTTCTACTGTGTATTTTGGTGAAGTTTTTAAATATTCTTTTTCAGTTCTATTTACTTGGTAAATAACTGTATTTGTTCCTTTTGGATCTGTTATACTAAAATATTTACCTTGTAGGTTTTCTTCCTCTTCCATAAGATAATACACCCCTTTATACATTTCTTCAATGCGTTTTTTCCTTCGTACAAATTTACCTTTTTATTATACCTTATAAACACTTCATTTGTCAACGCATTTTTAAAATTTATGTTAACTTTAATTTGCTTTTATAATATTATGAAATTCTAGGATTGTAAGTTGATACAGCCTCTAATTGTTTATATAAATTTTTCTCTGCTTCTGTTATATGTTTTGGTAACATAATCTTTGCTTCTAAAATTAAATTTCCTCTGCCACCTTTACCATCTTTATAGCCCTTGTTTGGAATTGTTATTTGTTCTCCACTCTGAGTTCCAGCTGGTATATATACATTTATATCTTCATTTATTCCATTAAAAGTTATTTTTGTACTTAAAGCAGCTTCCCAAGGAGTCAAATTCAAGTAAGATTTTATATCATATCCTTTCAAATAGAATTTATCATCATCTTTTATTTTTATCCTTATAAATAAATCTCCATTTTTTCCACCATTTTTTCCTGGTTTTCCTTGACCTACTAATCTTATTTTCTCATTATGTTGAATTCCTGCTGGAACTTGTATTTTTAGGGTTTTCATTGTTCCTTCTACAGTTCTTAAAGATATTTTCTTTTCTACGCCTCTAAAAGCCTCTTCTATTGATATTTTAAGTTCGGTTTCTAAATTTTCTCCTTTTGCTGCTCTTGCCTCTGTTTTTTTAGGAATTTCTTCATTACTTATATTTCCAAAGAAAATATGAAAAAAGTCACTAAATAAAGAATCTGAGCTTCTTTTACTTTCTTCGTAAGAATTATTTTTTCTTCCAACATTTCTATTCCACATTCTATCATATTTTCTTTTTGAAATATTATTGGACAACACTCTATAAGCTTCATTTATATCTTTAAATCTTTCTTCGTAATTCTTATTACCTATATTAACATCTGGATGATATTTTTTTGCTTGTTCTCTGTAAGCATTTTTTATTTGCACATCACTTACTCTATTAGTTTCTAAGCCTAAAATTTTGTAGTAATCCTTAAAAATCATTTCAACATCCTCCGAACTTTTTCAAAATTCGAGTTAATTATATCATCTAACAAATTTTTTGTGAAGTTTTTTCAAAAGATTTTTTATATTTTTTGTAGATTTATAAATAATATTTATAAATTATGCAAAGTTTTAATTTTTATTAAAATTATATAAAAATATAGAGGATAGTTTAGCACTAACTAGGCTATCCTCTATATCTAAATTTTATAAATCTTTAATTAAAAAATTATATGCTTTTACAGTATCTATATGTAATAATTTATCCTCTTTAATTCTTAAATCTATAGTTTTCTTTAATCCATATATAATAGCTGCATCTATATCTTTTTTTGCTAATTCATACATATAATTAGTATCTTCATATTTTCTATCTTTTCCTGTATAATCTGCTATGTATATTATTTTATCTAAAAGTGTCATATTTTCTCTTCCTGTTGTATGGTAAGCAATAGAATCACATATTTCTTTATCTAATCCAAATTTAGTTTCTGCAATCTTTGCAGCAACTTTTGAATGAAGTAAACCAGTACTTTCCTTTTCAATTTCATCTGGTATAACACCTATATTTTCTGCATATGAAACTCTATCTTCTTTTGGAATTTCTTTTGCTATATCATGTAAAATTCCTGCTATTTTTGCTTTTTCTGTATCTGCTCCATAAATTTTTGCATATTCTATAGCTCTTTCCATAACACAAACAGAATGATAAAACCTTTTCTCAGATAAGGTATTTTTTACAAATTCAAAAATTTCTTCAAATTTTTCCACTTTTATTTTCCTTTTTGCTTTAATTTTTTGGCATTTTTAAACCTTTTATTCCTTTTGTACCTGTTTTACTGCCTTGCATAGATAAAATATTCTGATCATATGAAAAAGTTAATTTTTCTCTTTCTCTATATCTTTTTAAAGCTATATCTACAAGCTCATCTAATTCTTGTTCAAAGCTTTTTCCTGTAGCCTCCCATAAATAATATGATAGTGCTCCTGGAATAGTATTTATTTCATTTACATATACTTTATCTGTTTTGGTATCCATTAAAAAGTCTACTCTAGCTACACCACTACAGCCTAATACTTTAAATGTTTCTTTTGTAAGTTTCTGTATTTCATCTCGTTTTTCATTGCTAATATCTGCTGGTAATTTTTTATCAGAAGCAGCCATACCTTTTCCACCAGTTTTGGTTCCAATGTTTACTTTAGCTCCACCTTTTATTCCATTTGTACCTTTAATTTTACTACCACCCATATATTTATCTGCATAACTTAATATTTCATCTGAAAAGAAAGGCTCTTCACATACAGAAGTCTCGCTTTCTGCTATATTTCCAATAACAGAACAATTTATTTCTTTTAAATTTTCTACTGCATTTTCTACAATTACTCTATCTGAAAATTCCATAGCAAAGTCTATGGCCTCAATTAATTCATTCTCATTTTTTGCTTTTCTTATTCCTACACTAGAACCTAAATTTCCAGGCTTTACAATAAGCGGAAATCTTAATTTTTCTTTTATTTCCTTTTGTATTTTTTCTTCATCTTTCATGTATTCCATACTATAGAAAGCAACATAGTCTACTACTGGAAGTCCGGATTCTTTTAAAACTTTTTTCATTAATATTTTATCCATTCCTATACTTGAAGCCAATATGTCTGGTCCTATATATGGAATATCTAGTAAATTTAAAAATCCTGCCATAGTTCCATCTTCTACATTTGTTCCATGAACAATTGGAAATGCAACATCAATAGTATTTAGCACTCTTTTTCCAATAAGTGGTGCTGGGCATCTCATAACTTTTACAGATTTTCCGTCGTTTACAACACAAACCTTATAACATCTTTTTAATAATACATCCATATCCTTAAAAGAATATAAGTCTAATAAATCTTCTCCTGTATACATTACTCCAGATTTAGATATATATATTGGAACAATCTCATATTTATCTGGATTCAAACTAGAAATTGCTTGACTCATAGTTATAATAGAAATTTCGTGTTCAACTGATTTTCCTCCAAAAAATACTCCTATCTTAATTTTCATTTTATCTACCCCTTTTTTATTTATAAAATATATATTTACAGATAATTATCTGGTAAATCATTTTCTAATAGTACTACACTATTATTATCAACTATTTGATTCATTTTAGATAGAGCCTCTTGTAAATTTTTGGCAATAAATATTTTGGCATCTGGATAGTTCTTTTCTTTTAACCCTTTTAATATTGGAACTGCTTGCTTTGCTCCAACTAAGATAACAAAATCAGAGCTATCTGCTGCATTTCTTCCAAGTTCGCTATTTATTTCTTCAGATTTATCTCCTAATTCAACAATACCTGGTGTTATTAAAATTCTCTTTTTATTTTCAAAATTTTTCAATACTTCTAGTGCCATCTTAGCACCTCTATTGTTTGAATTATAAGCATCATCTATAATAATACTACCATTAACATTTTGTTTTAATTCTAATCTATGTGGTACTGCCTTAATATATCTAGCTCCTGTTTTTATTTCCTCTTCTGATAATCCTAATTTATCAGCAATTGCTACTGCGCAAACAATATTTAATACATTAAGTTTTCCTAATAATTTTGTTTTTATAGTAATAGGATCTTTTCCTGGAATTACTACTTCAAAAATAGAACCTCTTTCTGTTATGTTTATATTTCTAGCATAGTAATCAGCTTCCTTACTTAATCCAAATTTAATCATATTTTTTGAAATTTTTGATGCTCTTATATTTTCATCTTCCCAGTTTACAAAAGCGATTCCATCTTCTGGTAAGCTATCTACTAATTCTAACTTTGTTTTTCTAACATTATCTATATTTTTAAAAGTATCTAAATGCTGTGGCCCTATAGCTGTTAAAATACCGATAATTTGGATCTACTATATCACAAATTTCTTTTATATCACCTATATATTTTGCTCCCATTTCGCAAATAAAAAGTTGATGTGTTGAACTTAATTTTTCATTTATAGTTCTTACTACTCCCATTGTTGTATTATAGCTCTCTGGAGTCATAAGTGTATTATACTTTTGAGATAAAATTGTATTTACTATATACTTTGTACTAGTTTTTCCATAACTTCCTGTTATTCCTATAACTTTTAGCCCTGGAATTTCTTTTAACTTCTTATGTGCAAGCCTGCAAAATCTTCTTCTAATTGCTTTTTCTATAGGTCTATTTAATAAATTTACTATATATACAAAACTATATGCTATTATAGATAAGAAATTTATTAAAATAAAAGAAATTAGTAGATTAGACATATTGCAAACAATAATTACAATTGCTAACAACAAAAGAAAAGTTAAATATATTCTTCTAATTCTTGAAGTTACAACAAAAGGCTTTTTCTCTATTTTCTTTTTTGTAGTTAATATTAGAACTAAAAAAGCAAGTACTTCTAAAACATTTGCTATTGTATCTTGATTTATAGCTACTAAAATGACTGGTATAATAAGCATACCAATTACTTTTATATCTAATACTATTTTTATATTCTTTTTCATCCAAACAGCATATCTATCATTATAATAATTTTCTAGTTGCAAAATATGTAATCCATGTCTTATTTTCTTGTAAAAATATATTGCAAATAGAAATATATTTATATTCAATAAAATT
This sequence comes from uncultured Clostridia bacterium, assembly GCA_944390345.1. GTDB lineage: Bacteria > Bacillota > Clostridia > TANB77 > CAG-508 > Scatovivens. Next base: position 41,067 of record CALXPP010000009.1, on the reverse strand, counting down.
CTTTCCAAGATATTCTCCCCTTTTACTTATTTACTTTTTCATTTTTTAAGAATTCATTCAATACTAAGTTACAATTATTTATATTTTCTAAATACGAAAAATGTGTAGAATTTGGATATTCTACTAAACCACAATCTGGTATTAATTGTTCCATTTTTTTGGCATCTTTTATTGGTGTAGCCCTATCTAAAGAACCCCAAATTAATAGTGTTGGTACTTTTATGTTAGGAAGCAAATTAGTACAATCTTCATTTAAAATAATTTTCATTGTTTCTTTTAAAACATTAGCTGAAGCTTGATAATCACTCGAACCTACATTATTTCTAAGTTTTTCTTTAAACTTTTTTATACTTTTTGTATTTGGAAGTAAATTAAGAACTACTTTTCCTGTTTTAAAGAAACCTACTTTTAAATAGTATTTAAGAGTTCTTTTTGGTTTTAAACCAGCACTATCTATCAATACAATTCTTTTAGCATTTACAATTCCTCTTCCTACAGCATTAATAATGCATCTGCCACCATTTGAATGACCTATTAAAATTGGATTTACTATATTTAATTTTTCTAAAAATTCCTTTAAAAAGTTTCCGAAATCATCTGAACTTAATGGGTGTTCTGGTAAATCACTTTTTCCAAAACCAACAACATCTACTAAGTAAACTTTAAAATTTTGACACAATCCGATTAGCAATTGGTCTCATGGTTTCTAAATTTGCTAACCATCCATGTAGTAAAACTACTGGATATCCTTCTCCAATAACCTCATAGTTTATGTTCCAATTATTTATTTTTATTTGCAATTTTAATCTCCACCTATGTATTATCCACAAAAACTTAATTTTGTGGATATTTTTCTTACTATAATTTATTCAAATTTTTTAGTAATGTTCTATTTCCATAACATATTATACTAAAATCCTTATAATTTCAATACTTTTAAATAAAAATCTACATAGTTATTTCTCCATTTTCACTATCTATTACTACTAATATATCTTCCACTTTACCAGTATTACAATTTACATATACCAAAAACTCTGTATCTTCTATCTTTCCTTTAAATTCATAGCAAACTAATTCTGTTTTCCACTTCGTTGGAATTATTGCTCTTCCTTCACTCTGTATCTGTAAATTTGAATTTATCTTTTCTTTTGCTTGTTCTATAGTAATAATTGGATTTTCTATTTTTCTTTCTTCATGTGAATTTAGATAGCCAGAAGCTTCTAATCCTAAAACTTCCCCATTATCTAAAGCAAGCTTTACTTTTACTAAATCTGGGTAGACAATTATTCCTCCTTGGCTATAAGCATAATTTACTGTAATTACATTTTCCATTATAGAACAATATGTTGCTTCCATATTTTTATATTCTTTAGTATCTAAAAATTGCTTTCCTAATTCTTTTGCTTCTTCTTTAGATATTTTACTTTCATTTACTTCTCTATTTTTATCGAATTGTACTATATGGCCTCCTTTTTTGGATATATTTATACCTGCATTATCTTCAGAATTATTAAATTCTATAGTAAAGTCATATACAGGTATGCTTGCATTTTCTATAAAACCATTTCTTATTATATTCTTTACATCTTGCCCTTCAAAAAAGCTTTTTACTATTTGTTCTGCTTCATCTTCTGAAATATCTTGTCCTGTTAATCCTTTTTTTTCTACTTTTTCAATATGATCTGAATATGCTCCATCGTAAATTAATCCTTCATATTCCTCAAAATTACTATCTATACTTGAGAATACTGTTATATTGTCAACTGCTTGTGCAAATTGCAAATTATTTTGTTTTGTTAGATCCTGCCATTTAGCTTCACCAGTATATAAATCCTGCTCTATTTGATTTAAACTAACTCCAAGTTCTACACAATATTTGTGTAATTCTTGTAAATTTTTTAATTCTTCATCAGTTAATTCTTCCTGATTCATACCTTTTCTAGATAAAGTATAACTATAGTCACTAACTTGATTTAAAAATTTAACAGTCTGAGATAGCCCATCATCAGCTATTGGTATATGACTCAAATATGCTAATGCCAAATTGGAGCTATCCCATATTTTACTTAAAGTTTCTGTAGAATACTCTGGTACTTTTGAGATAGTAGCTTTTGCTAGACTTTTTTCTATTTTATTTATATACTCAACAACATTGCTAAAAGCTTCATTGTAAGTATTTAAACTACTATTTAAATATTCTTCTCTTAACTTATAAGCATAATACCCTGTAGCAATTGTAAGTAATACTAAAACAGCAATTATTGCCATTAATGTCTTTTTATTAATTTTATTCATATTCAATCTCCTACCTATTTTTTTTTATCTTTACCATTTTTTTATAAAATATGTATTTTTTATAAAATTTGTAATTTACATAAAAATGTTATATAATATAAGTGTCACAAAACAACATTTAACCCTTTTAATTTGGGTTAATAAACACAAAAAAAGAAAGGATTGTATATGAAAGAGGAATTGAAAAATCGGATACTGGAGGATATATTAAAACTTGTTTCAATAGAATCCATTACTGGCAGTAAAGGCATTAAAAACTGCCAGCAGGCTGTAATCGAAATTGCAAACAGACTCGGTTTTGTAAGCTCGATACACGCAGGAGGTCAAGTTATCATTATCGAGCCAATTAATAATGCACCATCTTTCGCAAAGTTGGGGATTGTAGTACACCTTGATACAGTACCATACAACGCATCTGAATGGAAACATAATCCACTAGGAGAAACTGACAACAATCGTATTTATGGACGAGGCATTGTAGATGATAAAGCTGCAATTGTTCTTGCTATGTATGCACTTTATATGGCAAAGCCTCATTTTAATTGGCAGATTATTGTCGGCTCCTGTGAAGAAGGCATTTGGACTGACATGCAGGACTACTTATTAGAAAACCCTTCTCTTCCAGAGTTTTTAGTTACCATAGATGGTAATGGTGTGCAAAATGGCTGTCGGGGATATTTAGATCTGGAACTCAGATTTAAAAATACTCAAAACCTTTTTATTTATGTACCGAATGCTGCAAACAACACTGTGCCAGGTATAGCTAAAGCTATTGTTGGTAACAAAAAAATTTCCGTAAAAGGAAAAGCCGTTCACTCTTCTGTGCCGCAGAATGGTATAAACGCATTGACAAAGCTTTGCCATTGTATAATGGCCCATATTAATGAGCCAAATGGATTTTTTAAACTAATGGAAATTCTTAATTATAGTTACAACGCAAGCTACATCGGTTTTCAAAATCATTCAAATAATATTGGCAAGCAATTTGTTGGTATTACTAGCGTATGTCCTACAAATTGTTGGACTGATGAAGATAATATCTTTGTCAATCTCAATTTCCGGCTAAATCCAAGAGTTGATAAAAACGAAGTTAATACTGCTATTAGACATATTTCTCAACATTTTGGTTGTGAGACAAAAATAGTAGAATTAACACTCCCATCTTACATCCCCGTTGATAGTAAACCAATCCGGAAAATGCTCTTTGCTTACGAGCATGTAATGGGAAAATCTACAGAGTCCACATTTGCAATGGGCGTAGGTTACAATGCAGCTCTACCAAATTGTGCTATCTTTGGACCACAGTTTGCAGCAGAACACGATGAAGAAGATACTTGTCATGCAGCCGACGAGAGCAGAAGAATTGAAGACATATTTAAATTCTTCGATATGCTTCAACTTTTCATTTCTATCTATTGATCATTTCTTTTGGGCTCTTCTCCACTTCGGAGGAGAGCTCCTTTCTTTTTAATATATATCTTTTACATTTCTTGTCTTTTTTATTTTTTAATGTTATAATGTGTTTAATTTTAATGAAGGGTAAAATTTGAATTTTATGAAAAAAATACTTATATTTTACGGCTCTTACGGTGGAGGACATATTTCTGCAGCTAAATCTATAAAACAAGAAATTGAAGAAAATTATAAAGATATTGAAGTTAAAATGGTGGATTGTATAGAATATATAAATAAATATATAAATAAGCTTACTACAGAAGCTTATAAAGAATTAGCTAAAAAAGCTCCTCTTCTTTGGAAATATGCTTATAAAGATTCTCAAAAAGGTCCTTTAGCTAAAATAAGTACTACTTCAAATAGACTTATGTCTCATAAATTAAATATTCTATTACAAGAATTTAAACCAGATTTAATTATATCTACACATCCTTTCGGTACTCAAATGTGTGGTGTTTTAAAGAAAAGAAAAAAAATAAATTGTAAAATAGCTACAGTATTAACAGATTACCATATACACTCTCAATGGTTAGTTTTTAATGAATATATAGATTATTTCTTTGTTTCAAATGAACAAATGAAAGAAGATATGATAAAATGCAATATTCAAGATAATAAAATCTTTGTAACAGGAATACCTGTATCTGAAAAATTTTTAAAAAAATTTAATCGTAAAGAAATTTGCAAAACTTTTAATTTGGATTTTGAAAAAGAAACAGTTCTGTTTTTCGCTGGTGGTGAATTTGGTCTAGGAAGAAATACTACTTTTATGACTCTAAAAGCTTTAGAAAGACTATTTCCAAAAATGCAAGTAGTAGCTATCTCTGGAAAAAACCCAAAAATGAAAAAGAAATTCGAAGACTTAGTGGAAACAACAAAATCTCAAGATAGAATTAAAATTTTAGAATTTACCGATAAAGTACCAGAACTTATGTCCATTTCTTCTCTGGTAGTTACAAAAGCTGGTGGTCTTACTATTACAGAAAGTTTAACTTCTCACTTACCAATTATAATTATTAATCCAATTCCACGGTCAAGAAGAAGAAAATGCTCAATTTCTAGTAGACAATGGTGTAGCTATTTGGATTAAAAAAGGAGATAATATTGCAAGAAGTCTTAAAAATTTATTTAGAAATCCTGAAAAATTAAAACAAATGAAAGAAGCAGCTATAAAACTTGAAAAACCTTATGCTACACGCAATATATGTAAAATCTTATTAGAAAATATAAAAAACTTCTAAAATATTTTAGAAGTTTTTTATATTTCGCTTCTTCCTTCCAAAGCTTTTGTTAAAGTTATCTCGTCTGTATACTCTAAATCTCCTCCAATAGGAATTCCTCTTGCTATTCTAGTTACTTTAACTCCCATCGGTTTAACAAGCTTTGATATATACATTGAAGTAGCTTCACCTTCCACTCTTGGATTAGTAGCTAGTATAATTTCTTTTACATTTCCATTCATTATTCTTGTAAGTAGTTCTTTTATTTTTATATCATCTGGTCCAATACCATTCATTGGAGAAATTGAACCATGCAACACATGATATACCCCGTTATATTCGTGTGTTCTCTCCATTGCAATTACATCTCTAACATCTTCTACTACACAGATTGTAGAAGCATCTCTTTTAGGATTTGAGCATATATAGCAAGGATCTGTATCTGCTATATTAAAACATTGTGAACAAAATTTTAAATTTTTCTTTGCATTTAAAATAGCTTCTGTAAATTCTTTTACCTCATCATTACTCAAATCTAACATATAAAAAGCTAATCTTTGTGCTGTTTTATGCCCTATACTTGGTAATTTTTCAAAATTCTCTATTAATTTTTCAATTGATGGCGAATACATTTTGTTTTCCTCTTTTATTATACTTTCATTTATAATTACATAAGTCCTGGTATATTGAATTTACCTAGTTGAGCAGCTTGTGCGCTATCTACTTTTCTTAGTGCTTCATTTACACAAGTTAAAATTAAATCTTGTAGCATTTCCACATCTTCTGGATCTACTACATCTTTTTGAAGTTTAATTTCTTTTATTGTTTTATCTCCAGATACTTTTACAAAAACAGCTCCTCCGCCAGCTGTTGCTTCAAATTCTTTACTAGATAATTCTTCTTGAGATTTTTCCATATCAGCTTGCATTTTTTTAGCTTCTTTCATTAATTGGTTGATGTTCATTCCACCAAAACCTCCCATACCTCCTGGAAATCCTCCTCTTTTTGCCATTTTCTTTTCCTCCTTAAATCTATTTATATATTTTTATATCATAATATACTATTCTATTATGTTTATGTCAATTCCTAAATCTTTTTCTATCTTTTCTTCATTATTTGAAATTTTAGTTTTATTATTTTTTCCATCTATAAATTTTAAAGTAATTTCCTTACCTACTTCTAAAAAAATAGTTTTGTTTAAATCATTTCTATTAGTTGAATCTTCTAAAATTTTTTTAGTAAAATCTGTTAACCCATTTTGAAATATAACTTCCCATACCATATCATTAATAATATTTATTTTTGTATTTACTAAAGTAGTATAAAGTCTTAATTTTCCCTGTTGTTTTAAATTTAGTATTATTTTGCTCCAAACTTCTGAATCTCCAACATTATTTGTAGCTTTAGGAGTACTAATAGTTTGCTTCTCACTTTTTTTATTAATTTCCCTAGCTTCCTTTTTATCTGAGTTTATATTATTAGCAGTTTTTATTAAGTTTCCATTTGATAAAGCTTCTAATTTTCTTTCCAAATTTAAAACTCTTGTTTCCAAATTAGAATCATTAGTCTGCTTATTTTCAATAATTTCAGCTTTCTCGTTACAAGCTCTTATTACACCTGCTTGAAGCATTATTGTTTTTTGTGCAGACCATTTTATACTATTCTCTAAATCTGATAATTGATAAATTATTTGTAACAATCTTTCTTTACTAACTTTATTTGCTAATTCTTTTATTTGCTCTATTTCTGTTTCTGAATATATTTCTAATTTTTCTGTAGATTTGTATACTAAAATATCTTTTATGTATTTTATTGTTTCCCATAAAAAATTATATAAATCTTTTCCATCTTTTATAACATCATCTATTGCTTGCAGACTAGTTATTTCGTCACTTTCTATTATACCCTTTGATATTTTATTTATAGTAACTAAACTTGGTATTCCTACTAGCTCTTTTACCATATTAGAGGTTATATTTTCAGAGCTTTCTTGGTAACATCTTTCTAAAATACTAATAGCATCTCTCATAGCTCCTTCTGCTAATATTGCAATAAGATTCAAAGCATCATCATCTATATTAATTTTAGCTTCGTCACAAATAACTTTTAATCTTTTTATAATATCTTCTTCTGAGATTTTTTTAAAATCAAATCTTTGACATCTAGATAAAATCGTGGTAGGTAATTTTTGTGGCTCTGTAGTCGCTAAAATAAATTTTACATGTGCTGGTGGTTCTTCTAAAGTTTTTAATAAAGCATTAAAAGCCCCAATTGATAACATATGAACCTCATCAATAATATAAACTCTATATTTAGCCTTAGTTGGCAAAAAATTTACTTCATCTCTAATACTTCTAATATCTTCTACACTGTTATTTGAAGCTGCATCCATCTCAACAACATCTGTTAAAGAACCATCTAAAATTTCTTTACAAATTTCACATTCATTGCAAGGCTCTCCGTTTTGAGGATTTAGACAATTGACTGCTCTAGCTAAAATTTTAGCTGATGTAGTTTTTCCAGTTCCTCTTCCGCCATTAAACAAATATGCATGTCCTACTCTTCCTGCTATTATTTGATTTTTTAAAGTTCTTGTAATTCTTTCTTGTCCTACCATATCAGCAAATTTAAGTGGTCTAAATTTTCTATACAATGCTGTATATGCCATTTTTAACACCTCTTTTATCCAAACTTTCTATAAATTAAAGGCTTTCCTTAAGGAAGGTATGCAAACTCACATAATACACTATTTATCGCTGCTTTCTTCCGAACCTGACGAGATTCATAGCTTTTTATTGAAGCATACCTTCCTTAAGAAAAGCCTCATCATTAACTATTGCAATTATATAATGAATTTCTTGTTTTGGCAATACTTTTTAGTTAGTTTTTACTCTTTTAAATATAACATTATCAAAATTTGTTATCTCTGTGTTAGTAGCTCCTTCTAAAGTTAAATCTCCAGATGGAGTTTCTAAAGAAACATTACCTTTATAAGTAACATTATTATTAGTTTGTATTGATATATCAAAAGCTAATTTAGTTTTAATATTATCATTTGTAATATTTATTTTATTTAATAAGCTTCCATCATATACAATTTCTGTATCTTCATTTGAAACATAATTTCCTAAATTTTCTAAGGCTAGTCTAAAACCTACAACTCCACCTTTATTAGATATCTGCAAGTTTTTTAAATCATCTATCCTATCTCCTAAATAAGTAATTTTATCTCCTATATAATTTTGTTCACTATGATTATATAAATTTTCTAACTCTCCTGTTGGTCTATATATTTTTGCTTCTCCTAATTCTCCTTTTGAAACCACAAAATTATCAAATGTAATTGATTTTATAGACTGTTCTTCCTCTTCTGTTTCTGGATTTATATATATGTAAAAATCATTTACCTGATTTAGACTGATATTCCAAAGATTTTGTCCATCTTCTACTTTTTCTCCATCTACTGTACTTATTATTAATATTTTGCTTAATTTGTAAGGTAATCTTTGTTCTCCTTCTACTTCATAGCGAAGCATCACTAATATAACTAACAATATAACTATTACTAAAGCACTTATAAAAAGGCACCTTTTAAATAGATTCTTTTTTTTCATTTTTATTCCTCTTTCTTAGTATTTTAAAAAAACTTTTCAATATGTTTTCACACTCGTCTTTTAATATATATTTTTCAACTTCCACTTTATGATTAAAAGGATAATCTAATAAATTTAAAACAGAACCACAAGCTCCTGTTTTTAAATCATCTGTCCCTATATATACTTTTTTTATTCTAGCTTGAATTAGAGAACCTGCACACATTGAACATGGCTCTAATGTAACATACATTTCACAATTTTCTAGTCTCCAAGCTTTAAGTTTTTTACTAGCCTTTTCTATTGCTAATATTTCCGCATGAGCAGTAGATTGCTTTTTGTTTTCTTTTAAATTGTGTGCTCTTGCTATAATTTTTCCATCTTTTACAATAATAGCTCCCACTGGCACTTCTTCTTTTTGAAATGCTTTTTTAGCTTCTTTTAAAGCTTCTTTCATATAATCTTCTTTTTCCATAAAAACCTTGCCTTCTTTTTGGTCTCCCCATGCGGACTCGAACCACAATCGGTAGCTTAGGAGGCTACTGCTCTATCCTGCTGAGCTATGAGGAGATATTGCGTACTAAAATAGTACGCTTATAATATTTTATGCATTTAATTTTTCTAATAAATCAGAAACATCTATACCATGAACTTCGCAAGCTTCCTCTAAGCTTTCTGCTTGAGAAGCTGGGCATCCTAAACAATGCATTCCTGCTTCTAGTAAAATGTCTGCTTTATCTGGATATTTTTCTAATAATTCACCTATTGTCATTGATTTTTCTATCATTTTTATCCTCCTTCATAGAAATTACAATTTATTTTAACATAATTTTCAAAAAAAGTATAGACAAATATAAAAAAATATTGTATTATAATACAAAATTCAGAAAGGATGGTGAAATCTGTTTGAATTTTTTGATAAATATATTTTTTATCAGTTTTGGTATCAATTTACTTATCATTATTTATTTTTTATATTCTTTAATAGATACTTTTTTCTTAACCAATCTTCAAGGTTTAAAATTATCCATTAAAAAGAAAAAATTATAGGAGGTACTTTGAAAAAATTTTTATTACATTTTTTTATTTATTTGCTATGCCTAATTGTTTTTTCTAAACTTCAATTAGTTTGTTTCTCACCTATATTTAATGCAGATCATCTTATTTTTCCTTATGCTATTCATCCTTTTGATATTTGCAGTCTATACCCTGATACTTGGATTTTTATTAAAAAATCCTATCTTATAGTTTTTACATTTAGTTATACAATTATACATTTTTACATTGTATTAAGATTTTTTAAGATTTTTCATTTTAAAATTCAAAAGTTTCCAAAAATTAATAAAAAGAAGGAAAAAAATAAGCCTTTATATGTAGATACTACTTTTAAATTAAAAATTGGGAATTCTGTTCAAAAAACTCCGATATTTATTACAGAAAAGGGACTATTTCAGAATATCTTAATTACTGGTACTATTGGAAGTGGAAAAACCTCTTCTGCAATGTATCCATTTACTAAACAATTAATAGCTTTTGAAGCCTCAGACTCAAATAAAAAACTTGGTATATTAATTTTAGATGTAAAACGGAAATTATGCTAAAGAAGTTGAAAAATATGCAAATCTATACAATAGAAAAGACGATCTAATTTTAATTAATTTGTCTGGAAAAATAAAGTATAATCCTTTAGATAAACCCAATCTAAAGCCTATTATCTTAGCAAATAGATTAAAAACTATACTAACTTTATTTAGTAAAAATAATAGTGAATCTTATTGGTTAGATAAAGCTGAGCAGATTTTATCTGAAGCCATCAAATTTTGTCGATTATACAATAATGGATATGTTACATTCTCAGAAATTCATAAATTAATTTTATTTCCAGAATATTTTGAACAAAAATTACTCTATTTAAAAGGATTATTCAAAAATTCTAAATTTAATTCAGAACAAGTTTACGATCTAATTTCATGTATTGATTTCTTTCAAAAGGAATTTTTTTCACTAGATAACAGAACTATCTCAATATTAAGATCCGAAATAAGTAGAATTACCAATATTTTTGTATCAGATTATCAAATTTCTAATGTCTTTTGTCCTTCAAAAAAAGAAATAAATTTTAAAGGCTTTCAAGACTGCTTAAACACAGGAAAAATTGTTGTTTTGCAAATGAACATTTCTGAATACCGTAATCTTTCTAAAATTATAGCAGCTTATTTAAAATTAGATTTTCAAACAGAAGTAATGTGGCAACTTTCAAAACAAAAAACTATACGAGCTTCTGCTTTTATAAGTGATGAATACCACGAATATGTATCTGAAACAGATGCAGAATTTTTTGCCGAATGTAGAGAAGCTAAATGTATAAATATTGTTGCAACACAAAGTTATACTTCTCTTTTAAATAGTCTCAAAAATGAATCTAGTGTAAAAGTAATTCTACAAAATTTAATTAACAAATTGTGGTTTAGAACAGATGATATTTTTACTATTGAAGAGGCTCAAAAACAACTCGGAAAATTTGAGAAAGAAAAACAATCCATAACAATTTCTGAAAATGCTAGGGAAACAGATTTCAATATTTTTACTAATAGTTTTATTTCTCGAAATTCTAATATTTCTGAAAGTTACAATACTTATACTCAAAATGATTTTAAATATGATACCAACTACTTTTCTCAGAATCTAAAAACTTTTGAATGTTTAGCATTTCTTTCTAATGGTACTTCTATATTAGAACCACAAAAGATTGAAATGTTGCCACACTTTAAACAAAATTTTTAAGGAGGTTTATATGAAAACAAAATATTTTTTTGTTCTTTACTTTTTAGTTTTTTTATTTTTCTTATTGTTTTTTATTAGCAATATATCTTTTGCTGGTGATCCAAAATTAATTAATACTTTAAATAATGCTTTTGAAAAAATAGAAAACTATATAATAAAACTTTCTACTCCTGCGGCTGCTGTTGCCGTTGGTAGCGGTGTTTTAATGAAAAAATTTAGTTTTGGTGATGAAGAAAAAATTCGTATATCTAAAAAACTAATTCGAGGAAGTCTTTTTTCCTATGGCTTCATTCTATGTATTGATTTAATTTTATCTTTAATAAAAACCTTACTTTCTTAAGGAGGTCTAATGGAATATACTACTGAATCTTTATCTGAACTAATTCTTCAAATTATAAATAATATCTTATCTAAATTTTTTAATTCTGTGGATAAAACAGTTTATAATTTATTAGATGAATTAACTTTTATAGATGAAAACTTTTTATATCAAAATAATATAGAAAAAATTATTGGCGAGAACTCTTCTAATGGCATTTTACTTATTTGTAATGCACTATTACTTGGTTTTTTCATATTCTATGGTATACAATATTTATTATCTCATTTAACTTATAAACAAATTCAAAAACCATCTCAATTTATTTTTAAAGCAATTATTTTTATAGGAATAATGAATTCATCTTTTTGGATGTGTCAAGAATTTATATATATTATTTCATTAATTACAAAGGCTATTAACTATTTATGCGAAGATTTATTTAATATAACTATAAGTTTTTCTGAATTTATATCTCATTTAAATACTATTCTTTATACAGAAAATTTTGAATTAGATATATTTTCTTTTGATGGAATTATAAAATCCTTTTCTTCTATAGGTATGTTATCTTTATTGTTCACCTATTCTTTAAGATATCTTTTAATTCAAGTCTTTGTAATAATTTGTCCATTTGCTATATTAAGTCTTTTATCAGAAAGTACAGAATATTTTTTTAGAGCTTGGATTAAAAATTTCTTTTCTCTTCTTCTTATCCAAATTTTATTATCAATTATTTTACTTCTAGGATTTTCTCTTATAAATTTAAGCAATACAGAAATACAAAAACTACTTTATATTGCAACCATTTATGCTATTAATAAAAGTAATCATATTATAAGAGAACTTATAGGTGGTATTTCTTTTGAAATTAAACAAGCTCTTCCATTTATAAAAAATTAGGAGGTCAACTTGAAATTTATCTTTCCCAAAAATTATACTTTTAAAGCTAAACTCTTCGGCTTTATTGACTATACCACAGCTATATTTAATGCTATTGCAATATTAATAATTTACTTTTTTACAAACCTAATTTTCTCAAACATAAATTTAAAAATATACTTTTTTATAGCTGTATATTTTCCAATATTACTCTTTAGCGTATTATGTTTTCAATCAGAAAATATTATTTCTGTTATTTATTATACTATATATTTTTTTAAAAACAGAAATATCTACTTGTACAAAAAAACTCATATTGATATTAAACCAAAAAATAATTAAATATGAAATTTCTTTTGAAGTTCTATTTTTAGAGCTTTTCCATTTAATACTGTTACAATAATTAAATTCAAAATTGCAAAGCATAAAGAAATAATATTTAAAACTATTCTATCTTTAAATACTACCATTATTATAAAATTTGATAATATGCTTAGGAATAAGATAATTATTTCATAAATTGCATACTGAACATATTTTTTATATTTTACAATAGTAAGAATTACCATTATTAAGTTAGATATAATATTTACAATAGGAAAACCTATAAAAAAAGACCACTTTTTAAAACCAAAAATAAAATCTATAAAAAATAATATTATTAATATTTGAATAGTTTGAAATAATACACTAGAAGCTAAATTAATACCTTTCTTTAAAGAAAAAACAACTGTATTCCATACATATAAAATTCCAAGTATAGCTATGATTGACCAATTCAATTTCTTCTGAAAGCTAAAATTTATAAGCATTAGAGTTATTGAAATAAAAATCGTAATAATTATACTTATATTCATCATAGCTCTACTTTTCTTTATATTCTTAATTTTTGGATACAACATATTAAATACCATTCCCTTCTATTATTACTTTAATACCTTTTTCTTCTAAAAATTGTTTTATATTTGTTTCAACATTTGTATTTTCTATAACAGAAGTTATCGTAAAAATAATTGTATTATCTACTGTGCAAGCTGTACACTTTATTTTTTCTATTGTTTCTGGTGCTATTAAAAAATAAACTTTATCTATAAATTTTTTATATTCTGCTAAAAATCCTATTCTACCTATACTTGATAAAGTAGTTGTATTATACTTTCTTCTCTCTTTGTAAGCTATTTCTACTACCTTCTTTTTTATAAATAGTGGCACTATTCTTAAAAATGGGTTTCTACTTAATTTTATATTTGTAGCTATTGTTTTTAATAATTCTTCTTTCTGTAATTTAAGGTTAAATTCACGCTTTACTGCTTCTAATATGTTATTAAAGTCCCTTTCTCTATTTGCGTATATATTTACATCTATATAAGAGAAAAAATTAGATATTGTTTTAGAAGGAAAATATTTTTTTAAATTTACAGGTACACTAATTTTTATTGGTCTATTTATTTTGTTGCTCTTTTGTTGTTCTTTATAAATAGCATATACCAATACAGCTGTTAAATATTGAGTTATAGTAGAGTTTTTCTCTTTTGCAATTTTCTTTAGCTTATCCATTTCTATATATTCGTGTGTTACTCTAATAATTCCTGGTACTAAATTTCTACCAGTTAATATATAAGCCTTCTCTCCTTTTCCTTCTCCTTTTAGTTTTTTATTAAAATTTTGAGAATAACTATCAACAGAATTATAATTAATTTTTCTCTCTTGAGTATTGCATTTCATTGTATTATTAAAATGTACTATATCTATATAATTATAAGTTATTTCTTTTAAAAAATGTAAAGCATTATTTCCATCAGTTAAGCAATGAAATATATCTAAATTAATCTTATTTTCAAAATATGTAATTTTAAAAAGATAATCGTTATTTGCTGGCAAATCAATATATTTACAAGGATAATCATGTTCTTCTTCTATCGGCACTGTTTTTGTATTTGTCTCAAAATAGTACCAAAATAATCCTCTTCTCATTCTAACTTTAAAAAGTTTAAATTTTTCTAAAGCTTTTTTTACTGACTTTTCTAAAATTTGTGGCTCTATTTTCTCTTTCAATGTAATTGATATTCTAAAAACAGAACTGTACTTTTTTGTAGAAGCTAATGGAAATAATTTAGCATAATTATCTAATCTTCTCCATGATAAATCTTCTTTTCTTTTAAGCTTCACTTTTCTCGTTCACTTCCTTTAATAAATTTAAAATATCTTGATAAGTCTCTTCAGAAGCATATTCTTTTTTATCTCTATAAGTCATCCATATATGAATTGCTTTTTTTGTTTCTCTAAAATCTATTTCTACATTTTCCTTTTTAGCTCTTTCTAAAAATTTATGTGCATCTGGATTTAATATATCATAAGTTCCTGTATATATTGTAAGATTTCTTATATTTTTAATTGGACCAATTATTGGATTTACTAAGTAATTTTCCATTCCATCTTGCCCAGCATAAGCTTTTCCTGCAAGTTTTAACACATCTTTAATTAGAGTAGGATCTTTAGCTTGTAATTCTTTAGTTATTTTTGGATTAGTTAAACTTACATCTAACCATGGAGATAATAATATTGTTTTTATAGGTGTCTTTTCTTTTTTACTAGTTATCTTTTCTAATAAACCCAAAGCCATTCCTCCACCAGCAGAGTCTCCCATTAAAATTAAGTTTTTATCTCCTATATTTTTTAAAATATCTTTATATAAAGGTTCTATCATTTCAAAAACATCTTTATAAGTATGCTTAGGAGTTAAAGGATAATCTGGTAGAATTAAAGTCATTCCCGTATCAGCCACAATATCTTCAAGAAATTTCCAATGTTTATATGAAGTCTCTACTACATAAGAGCCACCATGTAAATAAAGAATAATATTATTTGAAACAAGCTCACTTTTTGGCTTTAAAATAAAAATTTTTCTATTATGATACTGCATTTCTATTACAGTATGTCTATCTTTAACTTCATTTGGTGCTATAGCTTGAATATCTATAATAAAAAATAAACTTATTATTATTAAAGCAATTAAAAAAATTAATAATAAATATCCTTTTAAAATCTCTACATTTATAAATAGTAATATTGGTATTAAACTTAAAAGTATTATTCCAAATATTATTACATATCTTTTTTTCATAATCTCACCTATCTTTTATTTTTTTATTATATCAAAAAAATATTTATCTGTATAGATTTTTGTTTAAAAGGCGAAATTTATTTTGCATATTGTATTTATATTTCTTAGATGATATAATTCAATTACTGTACAAAAGATAATAATTCAATTAGTAAGGGATTTTTATAAAGGGGTTTTTATAATGAAATTAGAGCAAAATGATAAATCTCTCTTATTTTCTAGTACAGAGATTCCAGATGTATTTTTTACAGAGTATTTGCCTTCTATGAATGGTGATTTCATAAAGGTTTATTTTTATATACTTTTTATGTCTAAATTTAATAAAGATGTAAAAATAAATGATTTATCTAAAACTCTTGCTATACCATTTCCAACTGTTCAAGATGCTTTAAAGTATTTAGAAGATCAAAAGCTTTTAATTAAATTGCCTACAGGATATAGTGTTGCAAATATTCAGGAAATTGAATTATCTAAATTATATTCACCAAAAGTAACTTCTTCTCCAGAAGATTTACAAAAAACAGCTATAAATCAAGAAAGAGCTAAAGCAATAGAAAATATAAATGAATTGTTTTTTCAAGGAGTTATGTCTCCTTCTTGGTATGGTGATATAGAATTATGGTTTAATAAATATAATTTTACAGAGCAAGTAATGCTTGCATTATTTAGCTATGCTTATGAAAATAGAGCTTTAAATCGAGGATATATTCAAACAGTTGCTGAAGCGTGGAGTAAAAACAATATAGTAACTTTTGATGATTTGGAAGCTTATGAAGAAAAAAGAGATAAATTAAATAAAATAAAAAAATCTATTGCAAAAAAACTAGGTATTACGAGAAATTTAACTACTTATGAAGAAGAGTACATAATTAAATGGACTCAAGAGTATAAATATGATATGTCTATTATTGAAATTGCTTTAAAAAAATCTTCTTCTATGAACACTATAAGTTTTGATTATTTTGATAAAGTTATTTCAGACTGGCATTCAAAAGGTCTATCAACTGTCAATGAAGTTCAAGCTTATGTTACTTCAATAAAAGAAAAAGATAAAAGAATAAAGCAAATTGAAAAGAAAACTTTAAATTATAATTATACTCAAAGTACATTTGATAATCTTGAATCGCTTTATGATAACTAATTTAATCGTTTATAGGTATCGCAAACCTAAATACTATAAGAGGTACTTTTATGAACAACTCTCTTTTAAAACAAATCTTAAATGAATATGATCAAAAAAGAACTAAAGCTATTTTAGAAGCAGAACAAAGAAAAAAAGAGTTATTAGAAGTAAATCCAAAATTATCCGAGATAGAAAAGCAATTATCTAATATATCTATACAAGCGGCAAAATCCATACTTATATCTGAACCTAAAGAAAAGCAAAAATTACTTCAAAATTTAAAAAAACAAACAAATGCACTTCTAAAAGAAAAAACAGCTTTTTTAAAACAATTATCTAAAGATTCTTCATATCTTAATCCACATTTTGAATGCAAACTGTGTAAAGATACAGGTTATATAGAAAAAAATGGTGTATCTACTATGTGTAATTGTTTAAAACAAAAAATTTACGATATTGCTTATAATAAATCAAACATCGGAAACTTAGAGAGAGAAAATTTTTCAACTTTTAATTCTCGTTTATTTTCTGATAAAGCAAACAAAGAACTTTATAAGTCTGAAATATCTCCTAGAGAAAATATACTGCTACTAAAAGAAAAATCTGAAAATTTTATTAATAATTTTGAAGATCCAAATGAAAAAAATTTATTATTTACTGGTACTACAGGTAGTGGAAAAACATTTTTGACAAATTGTATTGCAAATGAAATACTAAAACAAGGTAAAAATGTTTTATATCAAACAGCTCCTGTTATGCTAGATAATATAATAGATGTAAAGTTTGGCAAAGAAAACGCAAAGTTTGATTTAATAGATAATATTTTAACAGCAGACTTATTAGTAATAGATGATTTGGGCACAGAAAATTTAAATCATCTAAAAGCTAGTGAACTTTTTACTATAATAAATACTCGTTTATTAAATCAAAATCATAAAATAACTAAAACAATTATTTCTACAAATCTAACAATAGATCAGTTATTTGAAACTTATTCTACTAGAATTGGATCAAGACTTGTTGGTAGTTATAGATTTTTAAGATTCTTTGGAGATGATTTAAGATATAAAAAATGTAAAAAAGATGCTTAAATTTAAGCATCTTTTTTGTTTTAATTTTCATCTTCTTCTGCTTCAACAGTTTCTATACTAACTACTTTTCCTTCATTTGTTCTCATTAAAGTAACGCCCTGTGTTGCTCTTCCTAATATACTAATTTCATCTACACTCATTCTTATAATTGTGCCTGTGTCTGTAATTAACATTACATCTTCAGCCCCACTTACAACTCTTATTCCTACAATATCTCCTGTTTTCGGTGTAATTTTATAAGTAATTACACCTCTGCCACCTCTATTTTGTACTCTATATTCTTCTAACTCTGTTCTTTTTCCAAAACCATTTTCAGTAATTGCAAGTAAAGTAGCCTTAACACCATGAATTATTGGTTCCATTCCAATTACTCTATCTCCATCATCTAAACGAATTCCTATAACACCTTGTGCTGTTCTTCCTACTGGTCTTACATCTTTTTCATCAAAAGTAATACATAATCCTTTTTTAGTTACTAAAACAACATTATCTTGTCCATCTGTTAAACGAACATCTATTAATTCGTCATCTTCTTTTAATGTTATACCTATTAAACCAGTTGTCCTACTTGAATCATATTCTTTTAATGCTGTTTTCTTTATTAATCCATTTTTAGTTGACATTAAGATATATTTGCCTTCAGCATAATTTTGAATTGGAATAACTGCAGAAACTTTTTCACCGGCATCTAAATTAAGTAAATTTACAATAGCTGTTCCTCTAGCTGTTCTTCCTGCTTCTGGAATTTCAAATCCTCTTAGTCTATACATTTTTCCTTTATTAGTAAAGAACAAAATTGTATCATGAGTAGAAGCTGTAAAAATTTCTTTTACAAAATCATCTTCCCTTGTAGAAATTCCTGTAATTCCTTTTCCACCTCTTCTTTGGCTTTTATAAGTATCTACTGGCATTCTTTTTATATAACCAAAATGTGTTAATGCAACAACTACTTGTTCTTCTTTAATTAAGTCCTCTTCATCAAATTCACCTTCTGCTGCAGTAATTTTTGTTAGTCTTTCATCTCCAAATTTTTCTTTTACTTCTAATAGCTCTTTTTCAACTATATCATAAACTAATTTTTCATTACTTAAAACTTCTTTATAGTAAGCAATTAATTTCATTAATTCATTATATTCTTCTTCTATTTTTTCTCTTTGCAAACCAGATAGTCTTTTTAATTGCATATCTAATATTGCTTGCGCTTGAATATCTGATAATCCAAAACGCTTCATTAATCTTTCTTTTGCATCATCATAAGAAGAACGAATAATATTAATTACTTCATCAATATTATCAATAGCTATTTTTAAACCTTCCAAAATATGAGCTCTTGCTTCTGCTTTTGCAAGTTCAAATTTTGTTCTTCTAACAATAACTTCTTTTCTATGATTTATAAATACATCTAAGCATTGTCTCAAAGTTAAAATTTTTGGTTCTCCATTTACTAATGCAAGCATTATTATTCCAAAAGAATCTTGTAATTGTGTATGTTTATATAATTGATTTAAAATTACTTGTGGTCTTGCATCTCTTTTTAGCTCAATAACTACACGAACCTTATCTTTTCTATCTGATTCGTCTCTTATTTCTGAAATACCTTCTACTTTTTTATCTTTTACTAAATTTGCTATATTCTCTATTAATTTTGCTTTATTTACTTGATATGGAAGTGAAGAAATGATTATTCTTTGTTTATTTCCAGACATTTCCTCAATTTCTGTTTCACCTCTTATTATTATCTTTCCTCTTCCTGTAGTATATGCCTGTCTAATCCCCTCTCTTCCCATAATCATTGCACCAGTAGGAAAATCTGGTCCTTTTATAATCTGCATTAATTCATCATCTGTTACTTCTGGATTTTCAATAACTTTTATAATACCATTTATTACTTCTGTTAAATTATGTGGTGGTATATTAGTTGCCATACCTACAGCAATACCAGATGATCCATTTATTAGTAGTGTTGGTATCCTTGTTGGAAGTACTGTTGGCTCTTGTAATCTATCATCATAGTTTGGCATAAAATCAACAGTATTTTTATCTATATCAACTAGCATTTGCTCAGAAATTTTAGACATTCTAGCCTCAGTATACCTCATGGCCGCTGCTCCATCACCATCAATAGAACCAAAATTTCCATGTCCATCAATTAACATATATCTCATTGAAAAATCTTGTGCTAATCTTACCATAGCATCATAAACAGATGAATCTCCATGTGGATGATATCTTCCTAAAACAGAACCAACTGTATTAGCACATTTTCTGTAAGGTTTATCTGATGTAATTCCATCTTCATGCATTGCATACAAAATTCTTCTATGAACTGGTTTTAAACCATCTCTTGCATCTGGCAAGGCACGAGATACAATAACACTCATTGCATAATCGATATAGGCTGTTTTCATTTCAGTCTCAATGTTTCTTTCGATTATATTTTCTTCTCGTCTTTCCATTTGTTAACCTCTTTTCTTATAACTTTTATACATTTGTATTATATAAAAATCACTACTAAAAAGCAAGAATTTTTGTCAAAAAAAGCACTTTTTTCTATAATTTAGCAACTTATATTGCTAGTTTTTCTGCTAAAATTTTTTCATTTTCGGATATATTAAAATTCTTTCCATTATTTTTAATAAGATTATGTATATTTTCTATCTTTCTAGCCTGTTTTATAGTATTTTCCAAAGGTGTAATTTTTTCTAAATATTTTTCTATATTTTTAAGATTTGATTCCATTGAAGAAAAATCTTCTTTTTCATAATTTTCTTGCCATTTATTACAGTATTCTTGCAATTTTTCAGCTGCTTTTAATTGCTCTGTTAATTCTTCTTCTATCTTTGAACTTATTGAGTTCAGTATAGTATTTTTCCCTTGTTTCAATAAATTAGCTGTTGAAATACTAATTAATCCTTTATTTTTTGCAAATTTTATAGAATAGTCTAATAAATTAGAGATTCCATCTATTATTCCTCCATTTTTCACTGCTATTTGAATTTGTGATATATTTTCAAATTCTCCTGTAAAAATTCCTATTGCGCTTTTTCCAAGATTTAATCCAGCATCTACAACACTTTTTAAACCTGTTTTTAATCCACTTTCTAAAATAATATCTTTAATGTCTATTACTTCATTTTCTATTATGTCTGGTAAAACTGCTCTTAATCCTATATCTAGTGCTGAATTTACAACTTTTCCAAAAGTTGTTTCTAAAAATTTATTTTGTTTTTCTGATAAATTTACATCTTGCTCTCTATTATTTTGTAAGCTATTATTAAGTTCTAAAGTATTCTCCATATTATGAAATTCCTCCTTCTCTATTTTCTTTTTTAATTTTACAAATTCTTCTTGTTCATAGTAAAAAATATTCTCCAAAATACTGCTATTCTTCTCTAATGTATTTGAGTATAAGATATAAAAATTTTTATTAGCATATTTTTCTGCTAAATTATAAATATATTTTTCATTCTTTATAAATAATTCCATTTTTATTAATATTACTTCTACATCATTAAACTCTTTAAAAAATTCTTCTATTGCCTCTACATATAAAATATCTCTTCCTATAATATTTATAAAATTTATATCTTTTAATTTTTTTCTATAATCATTATCTTCTATCATAGTTATCGCTTTCTTTTCTATAAAATCACCTGCTTTTCTAATTCATTTGCTTCTATTTTAACCAAAATATGTTCTTCACCTATAAACATTAAAGCTTCTCCTCTTTTTAAAGCTTTTATTTCTATTTTTTCTTTTTCTGAAATATTTGCGAATTTGCTAAGAACTAAAATGTTTTCTTCTTCTAATGAAAAAAATGCTTTTATACTTGAATTATTTAAAATACTTCTTCCATATGTTCCATCTTCTAAACTAAATATATCTGATATATCCTGAGTAATTGCTACTGCACTTCCCCCATATTTTCTAATAGTTTTAAAAATCTTATATATAAAACTTGCAACACTTTTATTTGAAGTAATGCCTATTAATCTCCAAATTTCATCTAAATATATAGCTTTGTCTTTGCTTCTTTCCTTTTTTATTTTATCCCAAAATAAATCTATAAATATAAACATTCCATATTTTAAATTATCTTCACCAAGTTCATATATATCTGCTACAATTAATTTATTATCCATTTTTATATTAGTATAATTATTTAAAAATTTTAAAGATCCATAAACAAATGGATACAATTTTGTTTGTAAATTTCTTGTTTCTCTAGTATCCAATTTTTTATATAAGTCTTCTAATATTGGCATATCTTTACTGCTTTTAAAAACAAATTTATTTTTATATTTTTTATACAAAGATTTATCTTCAAAAGTAATTCCTTTTTCTAAATATACTTGTATCATTTTTTCTTCTAAAATTGCCATTTTTTCCTCTTCTATATTTCCAAAAACTAGACTAAAGAATCCTCTTAGTTTACCAAGTTTAGTTGCAAGATATCCTTTTCCTTCTTCAATGCTTTCTTCTCTAATATCTAAAACATTAATAAATGTATCAGATGTTGGACCTATCTTTATTAAAGTTCCTTTTAGATAATTGCAAATTTTATCATATTCTCTTTCTGGATCAATTATATACTGCTCCATTTGCAATATTCGATATCTCATTATTAATAACTTTATAAAAAAAGATTTTCCTGCTCCACTAGTTCCAAAAATACACATGTTAGCATTTTTATATTTTTCTCTATTAAACCTATCCATCAAAACAATTGAATGATTATATATATTTGTTCCTAAAAAAACTCCATTTTGTTCACAAATATTCGAAGAAATAAAAGGAAAAGTGCCTAATAATCCATTTGTCAAAACATTTCTTTTAGAAACTTCTTTTACTTCTTTTTTATTTTCCATAATAGGAAGACAAGATAGAAATACTTGTTCCTGCCTAAAATTTGCTCTTTTTGTAACCATTCCTGAAGCTTGTAATATACCTTCTACACTTTTTAATGCCTGTTCTAATTTTTGTATACTATCCTCTGCTATTAAAATGTATACATTTAAAAAATACAAATCTGAATTATTTACTTGAATTTCCTTTCTTATATATTTTGCATCATTGTAAGAAAATGCTGCAATATCAATATCTTCTCTATTTTGATTTCCCTGTTTTAAATCGACTCCAACATTTCCTATAAAATATGTTAAATTCTTTATCGTTTTATAAGTATCTTGTTTCTCGTAAAATATAGACATACTCATATTAATATTATTATTTATTATATTTCTGAAAATAATTTCATTATATTCTCTATAATAGTCTATAATTAATATTCCTGAATAAAAATAATTATCTATTTCTATATATCTTGGATTTGTAGTATTTATATAACTAGGTGCTAATTTATCTTTGAAACATACTGTTCCATCTAAAAAATTTTCCATTTATTCTCCTTTTCTCAAATAAATATTTTCTAAAAATTCTTCCACCTCCTTTTTAGTATTTATATCTTGAACAATATTCCCACATCTAGATAAAGTTTCCTTTATTTTTAAATATTGCTCTAATAATTGATTGCTTGCCAAACTATCTTTTTGATTAAAAAATTCTTTTTGTACATCATCAAATTTATATTTTAGAATTATATAAAATTCTTTAGAAGAAGATTTATTTTCTAAACTTAGCCTGTGTATAAACTGTGTATAACTTTTTGCTAACTCTTTTACATTTACTTCTTTCTCAATTTCTATTTTTTCTTTAATTTTGGAAATATGATTTGATAGATTTTCTTTTTTGCTTTGAATTAAAATTTGAAAATTGAAATCACAACTTTTTAGGAATAAATAATAAGAATTTAAAATTGCTTCTTTTTCTAAATTTGATTTTAAATCATAATTAATTGGAAAAATTTTTATGACCTTTAGACAAGAATTTTTTGTGTAAATTAAGCCATTTTCGAGGATTTTTTGGAAAGGCAACCAATCTTGTGTAGATTTTTCTTTCCTTTTCATTTTTCTCCTTTCTATATTAATTTGCTACATCATACAATAATTTTTCTGTACTGTCAATATATTATTATTATTATTAAAAAATTAAATATATATTTTCTATTTTTTAAATTTTGTCCCAAAGTCAATTTGTTATATTTTTTTCTGTTATTTTTTCTGTATCAATTTACAAAAACTATCCACATAGTTATCCACAGTTTATATTTCTTATTTTTATCCACTTTTAAATTTTTTTAAATTTTTTGAATAAAAAAAAATTTAAAGCACATACTAGTATCATAAAGTTTATATCAGCCTAACTTAGAGTTTTAAAGGAGGATTAGATCTTTCTTTACGACTCGAGCTAAGATGTATTTTAGTGGTAAAAAAACTTTATTATTAAAATATGTCGGACGCGAAGAATTAATTTATTGTAAAAAAGCTATTGTATTAAATGGTTGTATTATAGTAGATTAACTCGAAGTCATGATGACATTTGTATTTTAGTAGTGGTCAATACTAGTCCCTCGTGGATAAATTTGGTTACTAGGAGTGCATTTGCTGTCTAGCAACTGATGAATATATTGGGTGCATAGCTTATTTATATAGCGATATATATTAGGTTTGACCATTCGGTATATTTGTTTTAGCTGAAAGTTAATATAAGCTTTATATATGATAAAGGCACAAGGTGTATTCCTTGTGCCTTATCAAATTTATGAAAAGCTATATATCTAAATTCTTAACATATTTTGCATTTTTCTCTATGAACTCTCTTCTTGGATTTACATCATCCCCCATTAATAAAGTAAATATTTCATCAGCTTTTATTGCATCATCCATTGTTACTTTAACTAATATTCTTGTCTCTGGATTCATAGTAGTTTCCCATAATTGCTCTGGGTTCATCTCTCCTAAACCTTTATATCTTTGTAATCCTAATTGATCTCTTGTAATTCCTCTTTCTTCTAAAACTTTATATTGCTTTTCCAAATCTTCATCAGTATAGCAATAAATATCTTCCATTCCTTTTTTAGATAATTTATATAAAGGCGGTTGAGCTAAATAAACATTACCATTTTCTATTAAAGGTCTCATATATCTGAAGAAAAATGTTAATAACAAAGTTCTAATATGAGCTCCATCAACATCTGCATCTGCCATTATTATAACTTTACCATAACGAATTTTAGTAATATCAAACTCAGCTCCAATTCCAGCTCCAACAGCTAAAATTACAGGATTTAATTTATCATTTCCATATATTTTATCTGCTCTAGCTTTTTCTAC
This sequence comes from uncultured Clostridia bacterium, assembly GCA_944390345.1. GTDB lineage: Bacteria > Bacillota > Clostridia > TANB77 > CAG-508 > Scatovivens. Next base: position 15,946 of record CALXPP010000009.1, on the reverse strand, counting down.
ATTAAGCATTTTTCCCCATAAAGGAAGTATTGCTTGAAACTTTCTATCTCTTCCTTGTTTAGCACTACCTCCAGCAGAATCTCCCTCTACTATATATACTTCACACTCTTCTGGATTTTTACTACTACAATCTGCTAATTTTCCTGGTAAAGTTGTAGTTTCCAAAGCACTTTTTCTTCTTACTAATTCTCTTGCTTTTCTTGCTGCTTCTCTAGCTCTTGCAGCACTAATACTCTTTTCAAGTATATTCTTAGCAACTTGTGGATTTTCTTCTAAAAATGCTGCTAAACTCTCATTTACCATTGATTGTACAACACCTGTTACTTCACTATTTCCAAGTTTAGTCTTAGTTTGTCCCTCAAATTGAGGCTCTTTTACTTTTACAGAAACAACAGCTGTAATTCCTTCACGAATATCATCACCTGTTAAATTATTATCTTTTTCTTTTAATAAATTTTTTGCTTTAGCATAGTCATTAAAAACTTTTGTTAAAGCTCTTTTAAAGCCTTCTAAATGAGTTCCTCCTTCTACTGTATTTATATTGTTTACAAATGTATATATATTTTCAGAATAACTTGTTGTATATTGTATAGCTATCTCTACTGGAAATTCTCCATTTTTTTCTATATATATTGGCTTTGGATGTAATTTTTCTTTATTTTTATTTAAATATTCTACAAAAGAAATTAACCCACCTTCAAAACAAAAATCTGCTTTTTTAGGTGTTTCCTCTCTTAAATCTTCTACAACAATTCTTAATCCTTTCGTTAAAAAAGCCATTTCTCTAAATCTATTTTCTAAGGTTTCAAAATCATAATCTAAAGTTTCAAAAATAGTATCATCTGCTAAAAATCTAACTTTTGTTCCTGTTTTTTTAGAATCTGATAATCTTGTTAATTTTTGTACAGTTTTACCTTTTTCAAATTTCATTTGGAAAAGTCCACCGTCTCTTTGTATTTCAACTTCTGTCCATTTTGATAAGGCATTAACAACAGAAGCTCCAACACCATGAAGACCACCAGAGACTTTATATCCACTATCTCCACCAAATTTTCCACCTGCATGTAGCACAGTATAAACTGTTTCAGCAGCTGATATTTTTGTTTTTGGATGAATATCTACTGGAATTCCTCTTCCATCATCTTCTACAGAAACTATATTTCCTGGTTCTAATTTTATATGTATATTTTTACAATATCCAGCTAAAGCTTCATCTACACAGTTGTCTACAATCTCATAAACCATATGATGTAATCCTCTTATAGAAGTACTTCCTATATACATACCAGGTCTTTTTCTTACAGCTTCTAAGCCTTCTAATACTTGAATTTGTTCTGCCCTATACTCGTGTTCAAACTTTTCCATTTTTTCCTCCTAATTACATTCTTCTTTTTCCTATTGTACTAGCAGCTATATTGGTTAGATACCCCCTTTTAACTCCATCTTTTTCTGTTAAAATAAAGGTTTTTTCTTGGTTTTTTGAAATATTTATTATAGCTTTATTTTTTTCTAGTTGCTCATACATTTTTTTATATTCTTTTGTGTTTTTTATATATTCTAAATTAAATATAGCTATTACCTCTTTATTATTAATAACATATTCTTTTCCAATATGCAAATACATTTTTCTCACTATTCCTTTTCAATTAATCCATTTTTAACATATAGACTTTTTACATTTCCTCTAATGTCTATTTTATCTGTACAAGTTAATATTACTTGACAATCTTTTATATTTTCTAAAAAACTTGTTCTTCTTTTTACATCTAATTCAGACATAAAATCATCTAAAAGTAAAATTGGTGTTTCTCCTATTTCTTCTTTTACTATTTCCAGCTCACAAAGCTTTAAAGATAATATTGCTGTTCTTTGCTGACCTTGTGATCCAAAAACAGAAACGGGTTTATGATTAACATATATTATTAAGTCATCTCTATGAATACCTGTAGCAGTATATCCTCTTGATATATCAATTTTTCTAGAATTTATTAATGCTTTTTTAAAAGAATCTATGTCTTTTCCATTAGAAATATATTTAACTTTTATAATTTCTTCATTATCTTTTCCACATTTTGTTATTGAATTGTGGATAACTTCTATTTTAGTTTTTATAGCTTCTGTATATTTATTTCTATATTCATATATTTGACTTGAAAATTTTGCTAATTGTTCATCCCATATTTCTAAAAGTTCTTCACTTTTATTTTCTAATTTTATTTGTTTTAAATAATTATTTCTTTGCTCTAAAACTTTATTGTATTGATTTAATATGTGCAAATAATTTGGTTTTAATGAGCTTATCATCATATCTAAAAATTTTCTTCTCTTTTGAGGACCATCTTTAATAATATCAATATTATCTGGTGTAAATATTACTACATTTATTTTTCCTATAATATCACTTATTTTATTTTGTTTTACTCCATTTACCAAAAAGATTTTTTTATCATCTATATCTGCTTCTATATTACCTTCTCTATCCTTTTTAGTATAAGAAATTTTTACTTTAGAAAATCTTTCTCCAAAATTTATTAACTCTTTATCTTTGTTTGTTCTAAAAGATTTTCCCATACTACATAAAAATATTGCTTCTATAATATTTGTTTTCCCTTGGGCATTATCACCATAAATAATATTAATATTCTTATTAAGTAATATTTCTTGTTTTTTATAATTTCTAAAATTTTCTAGCTGTATCTTATCTATATTCATTATTTTCTTCCTATACTAATTTTCCATATAAAAAGCTCAAAGCACCTTTTGCTAGTAAAAGAACAAATATTACTAAAAATATTCCTCCTACTATTAAACCAACATTTATTTTAATTCCTGTTTTTTGAAATATATACTCTGTTAATTTATTATTCTTCTTAGAAATCCAATCAATTAAATCTGTTATTTTATCAAAAATCTGATTCATTAGTATACCCTTTCTTTTATCCACATTTTGTTCTTTAATTGTGGATAACTAATCCTTCATTTTTATTGGAAGAATCATATATATGTAATCACCATCTTCTACTGGTTTTATAATACAAGGTGATCTATTAGTTCCAAATTCTATATATACTTCTTCATCGTCTATTGCTTTTAAAGCATCTAAGAAAAATCTAGGATTAAAGCCTATTTCTAATTCTTTTCCTTCTGTTTCTACATATATTTCTTCCTTGGCATCGCCTGTTTGGTTTGCACAAGATATAGTAACTTTTCCTATCTCTATATCTATTTTAACAGGATATTTTTTTTCTTTTTCTATAGATGATGCTGAAATTAGAATTATTCTTTCAAAACATTCTTGAATATTGTTTTTATTAACCCTTATTCTTGTTTCCCAAGAAGCCGGAATTGTATTTGAATATTTTAAAAATTCGCCATCTAATAGTCTTGTAACAATTTTACAATTTTCCATTTCAAATAATGCTTGGTTTTTAGATATTCCAATTTTAATTGGTTCAAATGAATCTGAAATAATTTTATTTACCTCATTTAAAGTTTTTCCTGGTATAACACTACTAAAATCATTTCCTTTTTCATTAATTATACTACTTTTAATTGCTAATCTATATCCATCTACTGCTACAACATTTAATTTTCCATTTATTACTTCAAATAAACATCCTGTAAAAATAGGTCTATTTTCTTCTTGACTTACTGCAAATATAGTTTTTCTAATCATATTTTTTAAAACAGTTTGTTCTATTTCTATTGAATTATCTATATTTATTCTTGGAAGTTCTGGAAATTCATCTGGATTCATAGTTGCTAATTTATATAAAGAACCTTCACATTCTATTTCTAATAAGTTATTTTCATTAATAGCAATTTTTATATTCTTATTAGGTAATTTTCTAATTATTTCACTAAACATTATTGCGTTTACAACTGTATTGCCTTGTTCTTCTACATTAGCTTCTAAAATATATTCTATTCCAATTTCTAAATCATAGGTAGTTAGTTTTAATTCATTATCATTTGTTTGAATAAGTATACCTTCTAATACAGGCATTGTTGTTTTAGAAGCAACACCATTTATAACAGAATTTATACCCTTTAAAATTTTGTCCTTTTCACAAATAAATTTCATTTTCTTTTTTCTCCTTTAATATTAAATATAAATAGTAGTATTAGTATTAGGACCTGTGGATTTGGTGGAAAACTTCTGTAAGTATTTATTTCCCTAATAAAAAGTATGTATATAACTCTGTGGATAATTTTACTTTTTATCCACACAATCCAATATCATTTGTGAATATCTAGTTATTAACAACTTATATACAGCTTTATTAACATGAGGTTGTTGATAACCTTTTCCGCTGTTCCGTAAGAGTTAACAGAGCTTCTTTTGTGAAATTTTTGTTTTGTAAAACATATATTTTAAAAAAATTTAGTTTTTATTTTAAAATAAACTATTTGCTTTCTCGAATAATGTTTTTCACACTATCCACAATTAATTTTGTATTTGTGTTTTCTTTAACTTCTTTTTCTATTTTATTAAATGCATGCATTACTGTGGTGTGATCTCTATTTCCAAATTCACTACCAATTTTAGGAAAAGACATTTGACCAATAGTTCTACACAAGTACATTGCAATTTGTCTAGGATATGCAATATCATTTGATTTTTTTGTAGATATTAAATCTTTTTTATCTATATTAAAATATTTTGCAACAATTTCTTGAATATAATCTGCTGAAATTATTTTTTCTTTTTGTAAAACGATGTCATTTATTGCTTTTTCAGCCATTTCTATTGTTATTTGGCTATGTGTTAATGAAGCATACGCAACTATTTTATTTAAAGCACCTTCTAATTCTCTAATATTTGTGTCTATTTTTGTTGCAATAACAGAAAGAATATAATCTTCTATAATTATATTTTCTAGTTGTACTTTCTTTCTTAAAATAGCCAAACGAGTTTCATAATCTGGCATAGAAATATCTGCAAGTATTCCCCATTCAAATCTAGATTTAAGTCTTTCTTCTAATAGAGGAATATCTCTTGGCGGCTTGTCACTTGATATAATAATTTGTTTTCCACTTTGATAAAGTGTATTAAAAGTATGGAAAAACTCTTCCTGCCCCATTTTCTTCCCTGCTATAAATTGAATATCATCAATCAGTAATACATCTATATTTCTATATTTATTTCTAAATAATTCATTTTTAAAATTAGCATCTTTAATAGAATTAACTAATTCATTAATAAATTGTTCTGAAGTAACATATAATATTTTTGTATTAGGATTATTTTTTAAAATTTGATTACCAATAGCATGCATTAAGTGTGTTTTTCCTAAACCTACGCCTCCATAGATAAATAATGGATTGTAAGCTGTTGCTGGAGCTTCTGCTACAGCATAAGCTGCTGCTTGAGCAAATTTATTATTGTTTCCTATAACAAAGGTATCAAAAGTATATTTTGGATTTAGAAAACTATTACTATAGGACTCTGAAGCCGTAAAATCCTGATTATTTTCTTCTTGAAGGTATTCTTTATCTTTTTCTTCTGATTTTACAACAATAGTAATTTCACAAGTTTTATTTGTTATAAAATTAAAAGTATTAACAACAAGATCAAAAAGTCTAGATTCAATTGCATCTTTTTGTATTTCAGAAAGAGCTACTAAAACAATTTTATTATCGTTTACTGATTGAATCTCTAAGCTTTTAATCCATGTTGTATAAGAAATATTCGTCATTTCTTCTTTTAAAAGATCTTTTGCTTTTGTAAGTAAATCTGTTTTATCCGAATACATTTAAAAACCGTCCTTCCCTAGTAAAGTTATCCACAATCTTTTCCACATATCATATTTGAAATCCAGATGTTTAAAGGCTTTTACAAGTTATCAACATGTGGAAAACTATACTTCCGTAATATATTTATGTGGCTTTATAATATCAAAAAATATTTCAAATATCAAGTTAATTTAATATAAAAAATAATTTTATGTATTTTTTATTACAAAAAATAAAAAAACATAGAAAATTAGTCAATTACTTGACTTTTCATAAAGTTTTGTTGTATAATTCTATTACTTATGATGTTTATAATAAATTAAAATAGATATAGGAGGTGTGGCAAATTGAAAAGAACTTATCAACCAAAAAAAAGACAAAGAAATAAAGTACATGGTTTTAGAAAAAGAATGCAAACAAGAGCAGGAAGAAAAGTTTTAAAAGCTAGAAGAAATAAAGGAAGAAAAAAAATATGTGCTTAAAATAAAAGGGACGCATAGCGCCCTTTTTTTAAGGGTTCTATTCAAATAGAAATATTTAAATAGAATAGTAGGGAAATGATATGAAAAATACAAGAATGATAAAAAAAAATTATGAATTTAAGAGATTTTTTTCAAGAGGTACTATTTATAGAGGTAGATATATAAATATGTACATATACAAAAGTAAGGCTAATATAAATAGATTAGGAATAGCAGTTTCAAAAAAAATAGGGAAGGCTGTTTGTAGAAATCATATAAAGCGTTTAATAAGAGAAAATTATAAAATATATGAAAGCAAATTTAAAAATTATATAAATGTTGTAATTATTGTAAATAACAATATTGAATTAAAAAAGGTAAATTATTATAATATAAAAAAAGATTTTGATAATATTTTAAAGAAAGCTGGAGTAATAAATAGTGAAGAAAATATTAATTAAAATTATAAATTTTTATCAAAAATTCATATCATCTTATATGGGACATATTGGTGTGCATTGCAAATTTGAGCCAACTTGTTCTGAATATACAAAACAAGCTATTGAAAAATATGGATCTATAAAAGGCTCCATAATAGGAATAAAAAGAATTTTAAGATGTAATCCTTTTTCTAAGGGAGGATATGATCCGTTGAAATAAAGGAGGATTTATGTTTGAATTTTTTGCTAACATTTTTGGATATGCATTAAATTTTATTTATAATATATTTAACAATTATGGTATAGCAATTATAATTTTTACTATTATATTAAAAGCTTTAATGATACCAATGAATATAAAACAACAAAAAACCATGAAGAAATCTGCTAAAATACAAGTGAAGTCAAGAGAAATACAAGAAAAATATAGCAATGATCCTACTAGAATGAATCAAGAATTAATGGATTTATACAAATCTGAAAATATGAGTCCTTTTAGTGGATGCTTAAGTTCAATAATTCAAATGGTAGTTATAATTTCAATTTTCTTTTTAGTAAGTAGACCATTAACATTTATGAGAAATATAGATGCTGATACAATAAATAAGTATACAGAAGAAATAACGCAAGAAGGAGAAAGAAAAAATTATATTGAAATTGCAATAATAAAAGAAAAGGGAGCAGAAGATCCTAGAGTAAATTTAAATATGGACTTTTTAGGATTAGATTTAAGTGATATTCCAGTTGAAAATCTTTCTAATTGGACAGTATATATAATTCCTGTATTGTATGTAATAACATCTTTTATATCAATGAAAATAACAAATAAATTAAATGGAGTAGATAAAAAAGAGGAAGTCAAAGAAGAAAACAATAAACTAATAAAGAAAGATGAAGACCAAAAAGAACAAATAGCAATGAATGAAATGAATAAGAGTATGATGTATATGATGCCAATTATGTCTGTTAGTATTTCTATGGTTGCACCTTTAGGATTAGCTTTATATTGGTTTGTTAGTAACATACTTATGATAATAGAAAGAGTTATTACAAGTAAGTTTATTAAGGAGGAATAATATGGAGGATAAAACATATATATTTGAAGGAAAAACAACAAATGAAGCAATAGAAAAAGGTTTAAAGGAATTAAAAGTATCTAAAAATAAAGTAGATATAAAAGTATTAGAAAATGAAGAAAAAAGAAGTTTTTTTAGTATTTTAGCTCCAAGAGTGGTAAAAGTAGAAATGAAGTTAAAAGAAAAAGTGGAAAATAACAAAAAAGAAACTAAATCTCAAGAAGAAATAAAAAAGCAACTAGAAGATTTTTTAAGAGTTTTTATAGAAAATTTACCAACAAAAGAATTAAAATATGAAATAAGAAAAGAAAAAGAAATCTTTTATATAGATATAAATGGAAAAGATACAGGATACTTAATTGGATATAGGGGAGAAGTTCTAAATAGTTTTCAAAGTATTTTAAATAATATTGTTTGTAAAAATAGTAAAGAACGATTAAAAGTAATACTAAATATTGGAAATTATAGAGATAAGAGAACTAAGGACTTAGAAATTTTAGCAGAAAAAATTGCTAAAAATGTTATTAAAAACGGAAAATCAATTACTTTAGAACCAATGACAGCTTATGAAAGAAAAGTAATACATACAAAATTACAAGAAAATGATAAAATAAAAACATATAGTATAGGAGAAGAACCACATAGAAAAGTGGTAATAGATTTAAAATAATATATAAATAGTATATAAAAATAAAATCCGAAGTCAAAGTGAAGATTTTAGAACTTTCTTCGGATTTTATTTTTTTTATGACGAAATATATTAAAAAAACAATAAATTAGTTTGTTATTAGGACAATAAAGAAAATTCTTATTTTGACAGAATTATGTAAAGTGTGGTATAATAATTACGATTTTTTATGAAAGGAAAATTAATATGAGTACAATTGTTGCAATTTCAACTGCACCAGGAATAGGTGGAATTGGTATTATTAGAATGAGTGGGGAAGATTGTTTTAAAGTTTTAGAAAAAATTTTTAAAGCTAAAAATCCTAAGAAAATAGAAGAAATAAAAGGATATACAATTAAATATGGAAATATTGTAAATGAAAATAACGAAATTATAGATGAAGGTTTAGTTTCTTATTTTAAAGCTCCTAAGAGCTATACTTCTGAAAATATGTGTGAAATAAGTTCACATGGTGGAATTATTATAATGAATCAGATATTAGAAGAATGTATAAAAAATGGAGCTATTTTAGCTGAACCAGGAGAATTTACTAAGAGAGCTTTTTTAAATGGAAGGTTAGATTTATCTCAAGCAGAAGCTGTAATAGATATAATAAATAGTAAAACAGATAAGGAATCTAAAATTTCATTAGAACAGCTACAAGGATTTTTATCAGAAAAAATAGGGGATATAAGAGCTGAATTATTAGATTTAATGTCTGATATAGAAGCAAATATAGATTATCCAGAGTATGATATAGAAGAAGTAACAAATGAAAAAATAGAAAAAATATTAAATGATGTTTCTAATAAATTAAATATATTAGAAAAAAGTTTTTCAGCAGGAAAAATAATAAGAGATGGAATAAAAACAGCTATTATAGGAAGACCAAATGCTGGTAAATCTTCACTGTTAAATGTTATTTTGAATGAAGAAAGGGCAATAGTAACTGATATTGAAGGAACAACGAGGGATACAATAGAAGAATTTGTGCAGATTGACGGAATTCCTTTAAAAATTATTGATACAGCAGGAATAAGAGAAGCTAATGATTCTGTAGAAAAAATAGGTGTCGAAAAAGCCGTTGAAATTGCTAAAAATAGTGATATAATAATTGCAATTTTTGATATTACAAGAGAATTAAATGAAGAAGATGAAAAAATATTAAAATTAATAGAAAATAGAAATGCAATAATTGTTTTAAATAAAATAGATTTAAATAAAAAAAATAAAAGCATAGAAAAAATAAAATTAAAAAATAAACCAATTGTAGAAATATCTACGAAAACAAGAGATGGTATAGATAAATTATATAAAAAAATATCAGAGATTTTTAAATTAAAGGATTTAGCTAGTAATGGTGAAATAATAATAAGTAATAATAGACATAAAAGTTTAATAGTTGCTGCTCATAAAGAAATAGAACAAGCCAAGGAAGCTATAAAAAATAAAATGCCATCAGAGATTATATCTACAAATATATGGAATGCTTTGTCTGAGCTAGGGAAAATAACAGGAGAAACGGTTACAGACGATGTAATAAAAGAAATATTTTCCAAATTCTGTTTAGGTAAATAATTTGTAAAAATGACAAATGTTAATACTAAAAATAAATAATAAAAAAATAATAATATATAAATATAAAACAACTAAAAAATATAATTAAAAATTAAAATAAATTTAAAATTATAAATAAATATTACTAAAACAAGAAATACTCAAACAAGCAAAACAAACTGCGAGAATAAAAATATAGAAGAAATATTTCAAATCTAATATAAGATGTTTAATGATATAAAAAAAGCTTTAAAATTCGATTTGAGCAAAATACAAAACAAAAGTTTGCAAAACAAATTTTTTTGTTCCATAAAAAACCGCTAGTATACTAGCACTTTTAAAAATAAGAGAAAAACCGCTAGAATACTAGCGGTAGAAAATTTAAAAAGCGCTAGTATTCTGTCTGGTAAAATAATAAAATTTATGGTATAATTCAAAAATTTTTAAAAAACGAGATTTTGATAAAGAAGGAGAAAAAAATGGAATATAATGCAGGAAAATATGACATAGCTGTTATAGGAGCAGGACACGCTGGATGTGAAGCAGGTTTAGCTGCAGCAAGATTAGGAATGAAAACTTTAATCTTTTCTATAAGTCTAGAATGTGTTGCTAATATGCCATGTAATCCACATATAGGTGGAACCTCTAAAGGACATTTAGTTAGAGAAATTGATAGCTTAGGTGGAGAAATGGCAAAAAATATAGATAAAACTTTGATACAAATAAGAATGTTAAATACTTCTAAGGGACCAGCAGTACATTCTTTAAGAGCACAAGCTGATAGAAAAAAATATCAAGCTGAGATGAAACACACTTTAGAAAAACAAGAAAATTTATATTTAAAACAAGCTGAAATAGTAGATATAGAAGTAAAAGATGGTAAAGTAAAATCTATTTTAACAAATGTTGGTGCTAGATATTATGTGGATAGTATTATTGTTGCAACAGGAACATATTTAAAAGGAAAAATTTTTATTGGAGAGAATTCTTGGGAAAGTGGACCTGATGGTGTATTCCCAGCAAATAAATTATCTGAAGCTTTGAAGAGATTAGGTATTAGAATTCAGAGATTCAAAACAGGAACTCCAGCTAGAATAAATAAAAAGAGTATAGATTTTTCAAAAATGGAAAAACAAGACGGAGATAATAATATAGAGCCATTTTCTTTTGAAAACAAAGTAATAAATATAGACCAAGTTCCTTGTTATCTTACATATACTAATGAAAAAACACATAAGATAATAAGAGAAAATTTACATAGATCGCCTTTATATGCTGGATTAATAGAGGGAACTGGTCCTAGATATTGTCCATCAATAGAAGATAAAGTTGTGCGTTTTGCGGATAAAGAAAGACATCAAATTTTTGTTGAACCAATAGGAAAAGATACTGATGAAATGTATATACAAGGAATGAGCTCATCGCTTCCAGAAGATGTACAAATAGCTATGTATAGAACCCTACCTGGATTAGAAAATGCAGAATTTACAAGACCAGCTTATGCAATAGAATATGATTGTATAGAACCAGATCAATTAAAGAGTTCTTTAGAATTAAAAGATATTTCTGGAATGTTTTTTGCAGGACAAATAAATGGAACTTCTGGATATGAAGAAGCTGCTGCACAGGGATTAATTGCTGGAATTAATGCTGTGCAGAAAATCAAAGGCAAAAAACCTATTATTTTAGATAGATCACAGGCTTATATAGGAGTTTTAATAGATGATATAATAACAAAAGGAACTATGGAACCATATAGAATGATGACATCTAGAGCAGAATATAGGTTATTACTTAGACAAGATAATGCTGATTTAAGATTAACAGAGATAGGATATGAAATAGGATTAATATCAGAAGAAAGATATAAAAAATTCTTAGATAAAAAATCGCAAATAGAGCAAGAAGTTGAAAGATTAAGCAATACTATTATTAAACCAAGTAAAGAAACTAATGAATTTTTAAGAAAAATGGGAACAACTGAAATTTCAACAGGAGTAAAGCTTTCAGAACTTTTAAAAAGAACAGAAATAAATTATGAATCGTTGAAAAAAATAGACAAAGATAGACCTGATTTAGAAATGCAAGTACAAAATGAAGTTGAAATAATGGTAAAATATAAAGGCTACATAGAAATGCAAAAAAAACAAGTTGAAAGCTTTAAAAAAATGGAGAAAAAATTATTATCAGAAGATATTAATTATGAAGATATTAAAGGTTTAAGACTAGAAGCAAGACAAAAATTAAATAAAATAAAGCCATATTCAGTAGGACAAGCATCAAGGATTTCTGGAGTTTCGCCAGCTGATATATCAGTATTATTAATATATTTAGAACAATATAACAGAAATAAAAAAGTAAAGGAATAAGAAATGGAAAAAGAAGAATTTAGAAAATATATAGAAAAAGAATGCAAAGAAAATAATATTATTAATTTACAAGAATTTGAAATTGATAAATTATATACATATATGAAGGAAATTTTAAAATGGAACGAAAAAGTTAATTTAACAGCTATAAAAGAAGAAAAAGAGTTTATTGTTAAACATTTTATAGATTCTTTAACTATAGCTGAATACATAAAAAACGGAGAAAATGTAATAGATATAGGAACAGGTGCAGGATTTCCAGGAATTCCTTTAAAAATTATAAGAAATAAAAGTAAAATAGTTTTAGTAGATGCAGTAAATAAAAAATTAAATGTCATAAGAGATATTTTACCTAAAATAAAGATAGAAGATGTTAAGTGTATTCATAGTAGAGCAGAAGATTTAGCACAAAGCAAAGAATATAGAGAAGCTTTTGATTGTGTGGTATCAAGAGCTGTATCAAATCTAACTACCTTAGTTGAATATATGCTACCTTTTGCTAAAATAGGTGGAAAGGTAATATGTATGAAAGGACCAAATTTTGAAGAAGAACTAAAAGAAAGTTTAAAAGCAATAAATATTTTAGGAGGTAAAATTGAAAAAAAAGTAACTCTAAAAATAGATAATGTATTAGAGAGAAATTTGATAATAATAAATAAAGAAAATCCTACTCCTAAGCAGTATCCAAGGGGACAAGGAAAGCCTCTAAAAAATCCTATAAAATAAAAAAGAAAGTGCCAAAAAAATGGTACTTTTTTTAATTTTTTATTGACATATTAGATAAACTTTTATATGATTATAAGGTAAAAAAGGAGGGAGTTACTTTGAGTAAAATTATAGCGATAGCAAATCAAAAAGGTGGAGTAGGAAAAACCACTACAGCTGTAAATTTAAGCACTATTTTAGCAAAGAGAGGAAAAAAAGTAATATTAATAGATGGAGATCCACAAGGAAATGCTACAAGTGGACTTGGAATAGATAAAGATGTTGAAAATTCATTGTATGATGTTTTAATAGGAGAAGTTGACATAAAACAGACATTGCAAGATACCTGTGTAAAGACTTTAAAAGTATGTCCTTCTAATATGAATTTAGCAGGAGCAGAAGTAGAGCTTGTAAATCTTATGTCAAGAGAGCAAAGATTAAAAGAAAAATTAGAAGAAATTCGAGATGAATATGATTTTATTATTATAGATTGTCCACCATCATTAGGACTTATTACTTTAAATGCTTTTACTGCTGCAGACTCTGTTTTAATTCCTGTTCAATGTGAATATTATGCTTTGGAAGGATTAGGACAATTAATAAATACTATTAATTTAGTAAAAAAACATTTAAATAAGCATTTAGAAATAGAAGGTGCAGTTCTTACAATGTATGATATGAGAACAAATCTTTCAAATCAAGTAGTAAAGGAAGTAAAAAGATATTTTGATGATAAAGTATATAAAACAGTAATTCCTAGAAATATAAAACTTAGTGAAGCTCCTAGTTTTGGAATGCCAATTACTTTATATGATGCTAAGTCAAAGGGAGCTAGATGCTATGAGAAATTAGCAAGAGAAGTATTAAAAGCAAATGAACCTCAAAAAGTAGAAAAGGAGATGATATAAGATGCCTAAAATGACTGGTTTAGGTAAAGGTTTAGATGCCTTATTTAATAGTACTACAATTATAGAAGAAGAAATTCCAAAAGAAAATGAAATAGTAAAGAATATAAAAATTATAGAAATAGAGCCTAATAAGGAACAAGCAAGAAAGACCTTTGATGAAGAATCAATAGACGAGCTTGCAAATTCTATAAAAGAGTATGGAGTTATACAGCCTATTATAGTAACTAAAAAAGATAAATACTATGAAATTGTAGCAGGAGAGAGAAGATGGAGAGCTTCTAAAAGAGCAGGACTAACAGAAATACCAGCAATAGTAAGAGAAGATGATGAAAGAAGAAATAGAGAAATTTCATTAATAGAAAATATACAAAGAGAAGACTTAAATCCAATTGAAAAAGCAAGAGGAATTAAAGTGTTAATGGAAGAATATGATTTAACTCAACAAAAAGTAGCTGACATATTAGGAAAAAGTAGAAGTAGCATAGCAAATACTGTTAGAATATTAAATTTAGATGAAAGAGTTATAGATTTAGCATTACAGGGTAAACTAACAGAAGGGCATTGTAAAGCTTTAATGGCTATTACAGATGGTGATAAACAATATGATATGGCATTGTATATGATTGAATCTGGAGATACTGTAAGAGAAGCTGAAAAAAAGATGCAAGTTAGAAAAAAGATGAAAAAGAAAGATCAAAAATACGAAGCTATTTATAGAGATATTGAAGATACTTTTCAAGGTTTTTTTGGAACAAAAGTTAAATTAGATGCAGGAGCTAAAAAAGGTAAAATAATAATCCAATATAATTCAAATGAAGATTTAGAAAGAATTTTAGATTTATTGAAATAGGTGATAAGATGGATATTTTTACAGAATTATTAGAAAATAATCAATTTTTAAGTTATTTAATAATAACTAATATCATTTTAATATTATTAGTTGTAGGACTTATAATATATGTTGTTTATTTAAGTAAGAAATATTTAAGTTTTATGAAAAAATTAGGAAATGGCAATAATTTAGATGAGATGTTAAAAAAATACTTAGAAGATGTAAAAAATGTAAAACAAGATAATAGTGAAATTAAAGCTTATTATACTAAGTTAGATAATGATATTAATGCAAGTATACAAAAAATAGGATTAGTTAGATATAATGCTTTTAAAGATGTAGGCAGTGATTTAAGTTTTGCAGTAGCTTTATTAGATAGAGAAAATAATGGAATTGTTTTTAATGGTATTTATGGATCTGAATCATCTAATATTTATGCAAAACCAATAAAAAATGGAGAATCTAGCTATCAGTTATCTGAAGAAGAAAAATATGCTATAGATATAGCAGAACAAAATAAAAACTTTGTAGCTAAAAGAAGACAAAATTAAATTAAATAGATTACCTTTAAAATAAAAAATAAGACATTTTTATAAAATAAAGGTAATCTTTTATTTTGTAAATTAAAATTTTAAAATAAGCGAATAAAAAGAATAAAAAATAGTAAAATAAATATTGACAATTTGTTATAAAGTATGCTATTATATAGATGTTGCTAATGTAGTAGCAATTAATTGGAGAGGTGGTCGAGTTGGTTTATGGCACCAGTCTTGAAAATTGGCGTAGGTTTGTAGCCTACCGTGGGTTCGAATCCCACCCTCTCCGCCATATGCTAGATAGAAATATCTAGCATTATATTTATAAGGAGCAGTACCCAAGTGGTTGAAGGGGGCAGTTTGCTAAACTGCTAGGGTTCGCAAGGGCCGCGGAGGTTCAAATCCTCTCTGTTCCGCCAAAGACATAAGATACATCTTATGTCTTTTTTATATTAAAAAAATAATTTAAAGATTAACTAAAAATAAATATAAAAATAAATAATAAAATAAATAATAAATTAAAAAATAAAATAAATAATAAATTAAACAAATATAAAAAATAGTTAATAAGAATTAAAAATCAATTAATATAATAAAAATATGAATAAAAATAAAGGCATAAAGGACCAAAAAGATTTCTATAAAACATTAAAGAAATA
>CALXPP010000008.1 GCA_944390345.1 uncultured Clostridia bacterium | reverse complement strand
CGCAACTGTTTAGTATTTTAGCACCTTTATTTTCACTTGTCAACAATTTTTTTATAAATATTAATAATTTTTGTTTTCTTTTGAAATTTTATTTTTTTATGCTTGCTAAAATTTCTATTTTATTTAAAATTTTTTAGTTCTAATTTTAGAATAAATTTAAAAATTGTTTTCAAAATCAATTTTAAGGCATTTTTCTATTAAATAAAGTAATTTATTTAATATCCTATTTTTTCCCTTTATTTTCTATTCTCAATTATTATTATTTGCTTTTTTACACTTTTATTACATTTATTTTACATTTAACAAATTTCACAAAAATAAGGTAACTCTTTAAAAAAGAAGTTACCTTATTTTTAATTTTTTATAACTTATCTATTTAATCCATCTCTACCTGCATAGATAGCAACATTTCCTAATTGATCTTCAATATTTAGTAATCTATTGTATTTTGCAACTCTATCTGTTCTACATGGTGCACCAGTTTTTATTTGTCCAGCATTTGTTGCAACAGCAACATCTGCTAATGTTGTATCTTCTGTTTCTCCACTTCTGTGTGATACAACTGCTGTCATTCCATTTTTCTTAGCAAGTTCAATTGCATCTAATGTTTCTGTTAATGTTCCAATTTGATTTAATTTTATTAATATACTATTAGAAACACCTAAATCTATTCCTTTTTGTAATCTCTTAATATTTGTTACAAATAGATCATCACCAACTAATTGTATCTTGTCTCCTAATTTTTCTGTTAATTTTTTCCATCCATCCCAGTCTTCTTCTGCTAATCCATCTTCAATTGAGATAATTGGATATCTGTTTACTAAATCTTCATAGAAAGCAATCATTTCATCTGTATTTTTTGTAACATCTATTTTCCAGAAATGATACATTCCTTCTTTTCCGATTTTTTTTGCTTCATCAAACATTTCTGTTGCAGCTACATCTAATGCTAAGCAAACTTCTTCTCCTGGTTTATAACCAGCTTTTTCAATAGCTTCCATAATTAAAGATAAAGCTTCATCTTCATCTTTAACATTTGGTGCAAATCCACCTTCATCTCCAACACCTGTTGCTAATCCTTTAGATTTTAATACTTTCTTTAAATTGTGATAAATTTCACAGCACATTCTTAAACATTCTGAAAATGTTTTTGCTCCTACTGGCATAATCATAAATTCTTGAACACTTAAAGTGCTATCAGCATGTTTACCACCATTCATTATGTTCATCATTGGAGTTGGTAATGTTTTTGCATTTGTTCCTCCAATATATTGATATAATTCCATTCCTAATGAAGCTGCTGCTGCTTTAGCTACTGCTAAAGATACACCTAATGTTGCATTAGCTCCTAATTTTGCTTTGTTATCTGTTCCATCTAATTCTATTAAAGTTTTATCAAGTTCAACTTGATCATATACATTCATTCCGATTATTTTATCTTTTATTGTTGTATTTACATTCTCAACAGCTTTTAAAACACCCTTTCCTAAGTATCTTGAAGCATCTCCATCTCTTAATTCAACTGCTTCAAAACTTCCTGTTGATGCTCCTGAAGGAACCATAGCTACTCCACTAAATCCTCCAACTGTTGTTACTTCTACTTGTACTGTTGGATTTCCTCTTGAATCCAAAATCTCTAAAGCTTTTACATCTGCGATTTCTAAATAATCTTTCATTTTAAACCTCCTATTTAAAATAAGTTATATTAACATTATATATGTAATGTTTGCTTTAATTTTAGATTTTTTATAAAAATCTTATCATAGCAGTTTGAATTCTATCATAATTATCCATTTTTTTCAAGTACTTGATTAAAATAAAAGTTTTATAAAAAAGCCTTGCATCACTTCACTTTCTTTTTTATAATATTTGTATGAGAAAATTAATTGTAAACGATAGATATAATGGAAAAAATTTAAATAAGTTTATACTAGACTCTTTTCCACAATTAAATCCAAATGAACTTTACAAAGCTTTAAGAAAAAAGGATATTCGTATTAATGGAATTAAGGTATCTAAAAATACTATATTAAAAAAAGGAGATGAAATATCAATTTATATAGTAGATGAAATTTTAGAAAAGTTACCAAATATTTCTATTGTATACGAAG
Organism: uncultured Clostridia bacterium; assembly: GCA_944390345.1. GTDB lineage: Bacteria > Bacillota > Clostridia > TANB77 > CAG-508 > Scatovivens. The sequence continues at coordinate 57,828 of CALXPP010000008.1, read as the reverse complement.
ATGAAAATATCTTAGTAGTTAATAAACCGAATGGAATATCTGTAACAGAGAATTCTAGTTCTATATTTTGCTTAACTTCTATTTTAAAGAAAACTTATTCTTATAATTTCTTAGAGCCTTGTCATAGAATTGATAGAAATACCAAGGGTATTGTACTTTTTGCAAAAAATCAGCAAGCCTTAGAGATTTTGCTAGATAAGTTTAAAAACAAAGAAATTGAAAAACATTATTTAGCAAAAGTATATGGAATTCCTAAAAATAAAACTTCTATATTAGAAGCCTATTTATTTAAAGATAGCAAAAAAAGTTTAGTTTATATTTCTGATATTCCTAAAAAGGATTATGTTAAAATTGTAACAGAATATACTCTTATTTCATCTGATTTAAAAACTAATACTAGTATTTTAGATATAAACTTACATACTGGTAAAACTCATCAGATAAGAGCACATTTATCTCATATCGGTCTTCCTATATTAGGAGACGGAAAATATGGTATTAATGATATTAATAAAAAATTTTCTAAAAAAACTCAAGAACTTTATTCTTATAAGTTAATATTTAAATTTTCTCCATCTAGTGGTATTTTAAATTATTTATCTAATAAAGAATTTTCAATTCCAATAAATTTAAAATAAATTTTAAGTATAATTAGCTATTAGTTAATTATACTTTTTTTGTATATATTTTCCTAGTTTGGAAATATTAAAGCTAGGAGGTGGATATTTATGACAAATAAAGAGCTTTTATATGTAGAAGATGCTTTAGCACATGAACAATTTATGAAAAATTGTAGTAAAGTTACATCTACACAAATTAAGGATATTTCTTTAGGAACTTATATTAAGGAACTTGAAGAAAAACATTCTCAATTATTTAACAAATTTTTAAATTTATTATAGAAGGAGGAAAATGTAAAATACTTTTATTTTACAGATAAATAGAAAATGGAAGATAAAGATTTAATGGAAAAAGAACTTTTAATAATTAAAGGTGTTTGTGATTTATACATGCATGGAGCTATTGAATCAACAACTGCAGAAGTACACTCAGCTTTTAAAGATGCTCTTAATGAAAGTTTAGATATTCAAAATAAAATTTATAATTTAATGGCTGAAAAAGGTTGGTATAAAACGAAAGTAGCCGAACAAACTCAAATAGATTGTGTAAAGCAAAAATTTTCACAAAACAATTAAGCAAAAAGAGGTAAGCGTTTGCTTACCTCTTTTTGCAATAGGTCAAATTATTTGTTTTTAAGGTGTAAACTCCACATTTCTTTCTTCACACCATTTAGCAAAGCCACCATCAAAAATCTTCTGTAAGAATTCTTTAAACTTCTCTTTAGGTGGTTCTGTTTCGCAATAAATATCAAATCCAAAACTTTCGATATATTCTTGATATTTAAAATGATGTTTCATATTAGTATCGTACACCCAGTTTTCTTTTTTTAATATTACATGAGCAGTTTTATTTCCATCCTCCTTTTCTATTGCCCCATACACTAACTTGCAACCAGAAATATATTTTGATATTGCCAATGTAGTTGCATAGCATTTGCCATCTGTATCTGTTTGTGTTAAAACTCTGTATAAAGGATAATTTCTTTGGCTTATGCTTAGCCAATCCTCGCTAGAAACAACATCTCCACACATACCTTTAATATTTTCTAACTTAATGCCCTTGTAAAAAATGTCCTGTACCATCTTGCCTTCCTTTCATAAGTCACCTATTTTTTAATTGTTTGAGATATATTTATTATAGCATTCAATTTACATAATGTCAAAATTCTACCTAAAAATTATTAATACTGTCATAGCAAAAAATCTACTTACTAAAAAGAACTTTGCAGATGAGTGCAAAGTCCTTTTGTTTTATTTAAAAAATTCTTCAAATTCTTCTGTTGTAATTTTCTCTTTTTCTAATAAAGTTTGTGCTACAGCATCTAATATATCCATATGCTCTGATAAAATTTTTTGAGCTGTGACATAAGCATTATCAATTAATATTCTTATTTGATTTCCAACTTCATCTGTAACTCCTTCTCCAAAGATTTGTAATTCATAAGGATCATTAACTTTTAGAGATATAGGACCTAAACTATCACTCATACCATACACAGTAAGCATATCTTTTGCAATTCCTGTAGCAACTTCTATATCATTGCTAGCTCCAGTTGATATTTCATTTAATGCTAATTTTTCTGCTGCTCTACCTCCCATTAAAGCTACCATTTTTTCTAATAATTCTGTTTTAGATACATAGTATTTATCTTCATTTGTTTTATACATTGTGTATCCACCAGCTAATCCTCTTGGTATTATAGAAACTTCTTTTACATCAGTTTGTGTTTCTAGAAATTTGCTTACAATTGCATGTCCAGCTTCATGATAAGCAGTTAACTTTTTATCTTTATCTGATATCACTCTATTATGTTTTTCTAGACCTACAGTAATCTTTTTAACAGCATCCTCAATATCTGTGTTTGAAATCTTTTTATGTTTATTTCTTGTAGCAATTATTGCAGCTTCGTTTAGTACATTTGCAAGCTCTGCTCCTGTAAATCCTGCTGTATCTCCTGCAATATCTTTAAATTTTATATCACTTTCAAACTTTTTATTTTTTGCGTGTAATTTTAAAATTTCTTCTCTTCCATTTAAATCTGGAGCTGGTATTGTGATTTGTCTATCAAATCTTCCTGGTCTTAATAAAGCTTTATCTAACATTTCTGGTCTATTAGTAGCTGCCAAAACTATAATTGTTTCTGTACTATCAAAACCATCCATTTCAACTAAAAGCTGATTTAAAGTTTGATTGTTTTCTGTTTCAGCTCCACTACTACTAGTTCTTCTAGATCCTATTGCATCTATTTCATCTATAAAAATTATACAAGGAGCCATTTTTTTTGCTTTTTCAAATAATTTTCTAACTCTTGAAGCTCCAAGACCAGCAAACATCTCTATAAATTCTGATCCACTCATAGAAATAAATGGTACTCCTGCTTCTCCTGCTATAGCTTTTGCTATTAAAGTTTTTCCAGTTCCTGGCTTTCCATACAATAGAATGCCTTTTGGTATTTTTGCTCCCATATCTAAATAAGCTTTTGGTTTTTTTAAGAAATCTACTATTTCTATTAACTCACCTTTTTCTTCATCTAGACCTGCTACATCATCGAATTTTACATTTGTACTTTTATTTTCTTCTCCACCATATACTTTTCCATTATCTCCTCCTAAGCCTTGCATCTTAAACATCATTACAATTAGAGCAATTAGCAATATAGTTGGTAACATAGAAAATACTGTGTCTGCTATCCTTAAAGCCGGATTTATAGATTTCTGTGATAAATCTATTTCTAAGCCTTCTTTATCTACCTTTTCCTGAACTAATTCTATAAAAGCTTGAAGACTTGGTACTAAAACTGTTTTTTGTCTTTCCTTTTCTTCACCTTCACCTTTTAATGTCACTGTTATAGAATTACTGCCAGTTGTCATTTCTATTTTTTCAACTTCATTTTTATTTATATTTTCTATAAGTTGTGTATAAGCCAATTCTTTTTCATCATTTTGATTCTTGTATTCATACGCCATATAAAAAGATGATATTATAATTCCTATAATTAAAAGGATAAGTAAAATTACTTGCCAAAGTGGAAGCTTATTTTTTTTCTTATTCTTTTTGTTTTCTTGCTCTTTATTATTTGTTTCATCCATTTTTTGTTACTCCTCTTATCTTTATAAACTAAATTTCAGAACCATCTGGCTCAGTGTTTTCTGGTTCTTCTTCTTTCTTCTTTTCCTCTTCTTTCTTTTTTTCTTTTTTATCTTCTTTTTCTTTATTCTTTTCTTCTTCTATATCTTTTGCTACCTCTTTTTGAACTTCTGATATCTTTTCTAACTCAGCTTTTTGTTTTAATAAATCTGATTTTATTATAAAAATAGCTGCAATTATATAGATATATGCTATAACTATATACATAGTGTCAAAATATTGTATTTCAAATTTTGTGTAGTGATATATTATATTATATATTAAGCTAAGTACAACTGATAAAGTAATTGAGTATATTGAAATATTAATTATAGAGCTGTTTCTTAAAGGTACTGCAACTATTTTACACATTAAATATCCAAATATAAATAATAAAAATACATTTAATGTAATTGATAATATTTCTGCAAAATAATAGCTTAAACCTGTAACACCAAAGCTTGAAACAGCAAGTCTTGTAATTCCATTATTTTCCATTAAATTTATTAGTTCGGTTTTATTTAGAGTCTGCAAATTTACACTTTGATTAATTGAAGCATAAGTAAACTCATTCATTGTATTTCCAACATAAAACAAGAATTTATCTTGTAATAAAATAAGTGCATACTCTGAATCATAAGCCTTATTTTTATATTCTTCTAATAAATCGCTTGATACTTCGTTAGTATTTGCTACGAAATAAAAGTTTTCTTCTTTATCGTATGCTTCTTGAATCTCCGAAAAATATAATTTATTGTTTTCAAAACTAAATTCTGCTAAATCATTTCTAATAAAGTTCTCACCTTTCTTAGAAAGCCCCACAAAACTTATAGTACTAATAATTGTTAATATTAAAGATACTATTAATAGTAGTTGTAGCATATATTTTATTGCAGTATTTGGTCTTTCTTCCAAAAAATCACCATATTTTTCAACTTTAAATATTGCATATCCTAATCTCTTAAAAAAATTAATTGATTTTTTCTCTTCCATCTAAATATACTCCCTTTTTACATTCTCATTTGTTTGTAGTGGTGCTATATCTAATATAACTTCATCATTTTCTTTTATATCACTACCTGTAATATCTATAATGGCATGATACATTCCTAATCTTCCTATTATAGAATATTTTTTTCCATTAATTGTAGCTTTTAAACTATTATCTTTAAATAGCTTTTTTATCTCTATTAAAATTGATAAAATATTATCTTTAAAAGAAAAACTATCTCTTAAATTTTTTCTATTTAAACCATCCATATATCCAACTGGAACTATAGCTATTTTTGTATTTTTCTTGGTTTTAAATTCATTACTATAACTTATATTATATCCTTTAGGAACATTTTTTATTTCTGAAATAGTTGTCTTAAATGTTCCAATTTTCTTTAATCCAGTATTTTTCACTAAAGTTCTTCCCTGAAAAGCTGAGCCTATTCTTACTGCATTTAAGTACATATATCTATATTTAAAAAATGCTGTACTTTCGCAAGTATGTAACATTCCTGGATTATATCCTGCTTTCTTTACTTTTTCAACTACTTCTAAAAACCTTTCAAACTGTTTTTTAGTCCATTTTTCGTCAATTGGCTTTGAAAAATGTGTATACATACCAGAAATATACACCATTTTGTTTAATTTAAATACTTCTAGTATGTCTTCAATTTGATTATATAAAAAGCCATATCTTCCAAAACCAGTATCTATTTTTAATTGTACTTCTATTTTTTCATCATATTTTTTAGCTAATTCTTTTGCTAAAGCAAGTTCTTCCGCATTTCCAATTGTAAGTATAATATGATTTTGAATTAAGCTTTTAATTTCGTTTTTATTTCTAGTTGGTGTAAGCATTAAAATTTTTTCTTGTATACCAGCTTGTCTCAAAGCTTCAGCTTCTTCTACATTTGCTACAGCTAGCATTGTTACTCCATTGTTTAGTAGCATTTTTGAATATTCTACTAAACCGTAATCCCATTCCATTTGCTTTAACTACACCAATTACTTTTACTTTTTTGCCTTCATCATCTTTTCCGTAGCTACTGGCTTTTTTTACTATAAGTGAAATATTTCCTTTTAAATCTTTTCTACTTATTTCTAATTTCTTCATATGCTATTTTCCTAAAATTTTCTTTTTTATAGTTCTTAGTGTTCTAAAAGTTTTTTCTGCAATTTTATACATTTTATATACAATTGGCTTATATGGAATATAGATTTCTCCTATAAATTCTGTAAATTCAGCTCCAAATCCTTTTTTAAAACGATATAAACCATATTGAGGATGATTTTCATCGACTACTCCAGAAACTCCTCGAAAATCATATATATCACATTTTCTTTTTATTGCTTCTTGTATCATTGTCCATTGAAGCAAATAATTTGGCATTAAATTTCTATGACTATTACTACTAGCTCCATACAAATACCATACTTTATTTCCATACATAATTGGTATAATTCCGAGCAATTGGTTTTCCTTCATAGTATGCCATTAGAAGTTTCATGTGTCCTTTTGGTACCAGTTCATCATACATTTTTTCAAAATAAGATAAAGAACGAATAATAAAATTATCTCTTTTTCCTGTTTCTACCATTATATTATGAAAATCTTTTAAATCTTCTCTGGTACCTTTTTTTATTTCTACACCTTTTTTCTTAGCTAAACGAATATTATATCTAGTTTTAGAATGAAAATTCGCAAATACTTCATCTTCTGTTTTATTTTTTATATCTAATCTAAATACAAATCTTGGTTGAATTTCATCTTTAAAATCTTTGCTATCATCTTTTATTTCAAAACCTAATCTTGAGATTATATCTCTAAAAGCAATATCGTCTTTTTTTATATCTGGCTCTATTCTAAGTACAAAAGCATTATACTTTTTGGCTAAAAGGTCTGCACCGTCTACTATATCTTGAAGTACTTCTTCATTGTGTATATCACAAACAGGTCCTCTAGCAGAATACATTATATTTCCAAAAACTGGTATTTTTCTAATCCATACACATAAAGAGCCTCTTATATTTCCTTTTTCATCTTCTGATAAAATTACTTCTTTTGTCCAATTTGTTTTTACTTCTCCCCATTCAAGAGATTGTTGAAAATTACATCTTTCGTGCTTTTCTAGAAATTCCTTATACTTTGCCTTATCTTTTTCTTCTAATAATTTCATTTTATCTTTATTCCTCCAAAATTACTTTTCTATTAAAGTACCTTCTTTTCCGTCTTTAACAGTATAACCTTTTGACATTAAAATATCACGAATTCTATCTGATTCTTCCCAATTTTTATTTTTTCTTGCAATATTTCTCTTTTCTACTAATTCTATATCTTCCTTTGGAATTTCTGTTTCTTCCTTTTTATAATTTTTTAAATCTAATCCTAAAACTTCATCAAATTTTAATAATAAATTCTTATAAGCTTTTGATTTTATTGGATTTCTAATAATATCCCATACTACACTCATAGCAACAGGCATATTTAAGTCATCATTTATAGCTTCATGAAATTTTTCTTCTAAAGCTTTTATCTCTTTTTCATCTACTTCAGCAGTGCCTTCACAATGTTTTAAATACCCTTCTCTTAATCTATTTAATGCTGTTTTAGCAGATTCCATAGCTTCCCAAGTAAAATTTATTTTATTTCTATAAGTAGAAGTAAAATTAAACAATCTATAAACAAGTGGTTCAAAACCTCTTTCTTTTAACTCTTCAATAGTATATAAATTATTTAAGCTTTTTGACATTTTTCCACCATCAACTGTTAGAAAATTTACATGCATCCAAAATCTAGCTGGTATTTTTCCACAAAAACCTTGGGCTTGAGCAATCTCATTCTCGTGATGAATTGGAATATGATCCACTCCTCCTGTATGAATATCAAATTCTTCTCCTAAATATTTATATCCCATTGCAGAACACTCCAAATGCCAACCTGGATAACATTTTCCAAAAAAAGTATCCCATTTCATAATGTGATTTTCTGGTGCCTTTATCCATAAAGCAAAATCTGAAATATTCTTTTTTCTGGTATCAAAATCTACTCTTGCACCAGCCTTTTGATCTTCTATTTTCTTTCCAGAAAGAATTCCATAATTTTTTAATTTAGAAGTATCAAAATATATAGTATCCTCTGTTTGGTAAGTATATCCATTTTCTATAATTTTCTTAACATACTCTTCCATAATGTCTATATGCTCTGTTGCTCTTGCTATAATTTCTGGTCTATCTATATTTAACTTATCTATATCATTTAAAAATGCCTTCATATAAAAATCAGCTATTTCGTATGGATCTTTATTCTCTCTCCTAGCAGCTTTAAGCATCTTATCTTCGCCTTCATCTGCATCTGAAACCAAATGCCCAACATCAGTAATATTCATTACATGTTTTAAAGTATAACCATTATATTTTAATACCCTTCTTAAAGTATCCATAAATAGATATGCTCTTAAATTTCCTATGTGCGCAAAATAATATACAGTTGGTCCACAAGTATAAATTCTTACTTCTTTTTCATTTAAAGATTTAAACTCTTGTTTTTGCTTTGTTAGAGTATTATAAAAATATATTTTCAATTTTATTCTCCTTTAAATTTGGGATATACCGATTAATTTCGGCATATCCTTATTTTTTAATCATATTTTTCTTTACTAGTTTTTAAGTCTCATTTGTTACATTTCCGGTGTTTGTAGTATTGTCTGTAGGCTTCTTCTTTTCTATTGGTTCTGTTTGTATTCCTCCTTCTTCTTTTCCGTGACAAATACTACAAATTCTTTTTCTTTCTCCTTCTTCAGTTTCTGTCGCTTCCTTAGTTATTTCCCAAGCACCATATCTATGTCCAGTAGCTTTAACAGTTTCTCTCTTGGTCTCACCACAAGTACATTTATATACTTTATAGCCGTCTTTTGTACAAGTTGCAGCCTTGCTTTGCGATGCATCTTCTACCCAGTTATGCTCGTGCTGAGCTGGGGTATTTCCTGCTGTATTAGTATTTGGATCTGGATTAGGAGTAGGATTTTCTACTGGTTTATTAGTATCTGCATTATGTTGAGTACAAGTTCCTGTTGGAATATTGTAATTTCCGCCGTAATCTGTAGACCATTTTCCATTTTTTTCTTCTGGTGGTAAATTTGAGTAAGTTCTTTCTTCTGTATCTGGACAGTATTCATTAGCAATTAAATTTGTTGCTTTACAAATTTTTAATTTTGTATGACCTTCACATTTTGAAGGAACACTTCCCTTTACAAACATTTCTGGATAAGTATCTGAACAAGCCCCCGTTGCTACCTTTCCTGTTTTTCTACAGATTGCTGCTACTACAATATTTTCTGGCTGTTCAAATTTCTTTCCTTCTAAATCCTTATGGATATCTGTCATTACTTCATCCCAAATTTTTCCTGCTGGATTTCCACTAAATACTACCTTCTCACTATATTCATATCCATACCAAACTGCTGCTGTATAGTATGGTGTAAAACCACAAAGCCATCTATCATAATCCTCATTTGTTGTACCTGTTTTTGCAGCTACATCCATTCCTGAAATTCTACAATAGGTTGCTGTACCACTTGCTCCTGTAACTGGTGCTGTTAAAATACTCTTCTCTATAAAAGCATTTTCCTTTGACATTACCTGCTCTGTTTCTTGTTTTGCTTCTAAAACAACTTCTCCTTTACTATCTTCTACTTTTGTATAGAAGGTTGGCTCTATATAAACGCCATCATTTGCAATCGCAGCATATGCCATTGCCATCTGAAGTGAAGATGCACCTTCATCTAATCCTCCTAAAGCTAAGCTTAGTCCTTCATCTCCAAGTCCTGTAATTCCTACTTTTTCACAAAAATCTATAGCTTTATCTACTCCAATAAGAGATAGTGCTTTTACATGTGGTATATTTGCAGATATTTCTATTGCTTGACGCATTGTCATTAAGCCTTTGTATCCATCATACCATTCTTTTGGACTATATCCACCTCCAAATTCAGTTGGTCCATCATAGAAAGTAGTTGATGCTGTAATTGTTCCATTTTCTAATCCTGGTGCTATAACAGATATTGGTTTCATTGAAGAACCTGTTTGTTTTTTCAAGCTCTTTGGCCAATTAAAATATCCTAATTTTGTTTTCTTAAGTTCATCTTGTGTTCCTGCTCCACAAGCTACTACTTGCCCTGTAGTATGATCTACTATTGTCATAGTTGCCATTGATGTTTGAGTTTTACTTGGTGATTGTCTTTTATAAGCTTCGCTAGTAACTACTTCTTCTACTTTATTTTGAATATTTGAATCTTGAGTTGTATAAATTTTTAAACCACCACTATATAAATATACTTCTGCTAAATCTTCTGACATACCTTTTTCTTCCATTAATTGCTCTTTTATTTGAGCAATTGCTGCTTCTGTATGATAAGAAACATCAACAGTTGTTTTAGCACCTTCGCCCTGCTTAAAGTTTAAGCCATTATCTACATCAGCTATAGCTTGATTGTATTCGTTCTCGTCTGTTATATAGCCTACTTCCTTCATTTTTGCTAAAACTGTTTTTGTTCTATTTTTAATTTTTGTAAACATTTCTTCTTTTTCTTCTTCATTTTCAAACTCCGCAAAAGGTCTATAAGAGCCTGGTGCATTATTTATACCAGCCATAAAAGCACATTCTGCTAAGCTTAAGTCTTTAACATCTTTATCAAAATAATATACTGCACCTAAAGCAACTCCATTTATATCATTTCCACCAATATAGATAGTATTTAAATAAAGCTCTAATATCTGGCTTTTAGATAATATATGTTCTACTTGTATAGCCTTTGCCATTTCTTTTACTTTTCTTATAACACCTGCTAAGGCTTTGTTGTCTTTTTCTTGTGTTATATTCTTTATTAATTGCTGTGTTATAGTACTACCACCAAAAGATGAATTTCCTCCATGAAGTATGTAGTTTACTGTAGCATATCCAGTCCTCATTATATCTACACCTGAATGCTCATAAAATCTCTCATCTTCAATTGCAACATAAGCTTTTGGTAAATATTCTGCCATTTCAGATAAGCTTACAACTTTTCTTTTTTCTCCACTACTTAATGAGGCTATTTCTGTTCCATTTTTATCGTATACTGTTGAGTTTTCAGCCTTAATTACTAGTTCGTCTTCTGAGATTTTTAGTTCATCTCCAAAAAGTCCAAAAAATGTTCCTGCAACAATACCACCACCTATTATTATAAGTAGCATTAATATAATAAAAAATATCTTTATACATGTTGCTATTCTTGGATGTCTATATTTAAATTTTTTCTTTCCATTTTTATCTTTTTTAGGATCCTTTGAATTTTTTGAAGTTGCTTTTTTTGCATTTTTTACTCTATCTGTTCCTATTACTCTGGTTTCTTCTTTATTTAATTGTTTTTTGGCTTTTTTACTTCCAGTTGAATTTGTCTTATATCTTCTTGTTTGGCCATCTTTTCCGTTTGTATCCATATTTCCTCCTTATGGCAAGTTTTAAATATACACAGGTATTATATCATAAATAAAAAAAATATAAAGCTTTTTTAATAAATTTGTACTAGGATTTCAAAAATCTTAATATATTAGCTCTTTAATTAAAATACCAAATCTGATACATTTTGTACTATACCAGCACCTTCTTTGATTAGATTGTTACATCCCACGGATTTTTCTGAATAAATTCCTCCTGGAATAGCATAAACATCCTTTCCCTGTTCTAAAGCAAAATCTACAGTTATAAAGCTTCCGCTATTTAAAGCTGCTTCTACTACTAATACTTTTTTACTTAGTCCACTTATAATTCTATTTCTAGCCGGAAAATGCCATCTTTCAGCCTTTTCTTCTAAGTTATATTCAGACACTATACAACCATTATTTTCTAAAATTTGTTCAAATAATTTTAAATTTTCTTTAGGATATAAGTTTTCTATTTTTAAACCATTTCCAAGTACTGCAATTGTTTTTTTAGATTGTCCTTTTAATGCTCCTATATGTGCACAGCTATCTATTCCGAAGTGCTAAGCCACTTACTACTGTAATTTCTCTATCTGATAATTCTTTTGCAATAGATATGGCAACTCTTTTTCCATAGCTACTAGGTTTTCTTGTTCCTATAACTGCTATATTACTTTCTTCTAGTAAATTTTTATTTCCTCTAATATAAATTAAAGCAGGTTTAGCTGAAATATTTTTTAAATTTGAAGGATAAGCTTTCTCCTTACAATTTACTAATAAGATATTATTTTTATTCATATAATTTACATCTTTTTGTAAATCTTTTTTATAATTTATATTGCATAATTCTTTTTTTATATTTTCTTTTATATCTATACTTTTTAAATTTTTCTCTGAAAAATTATAAAGTTCTTCTAGTTTGAAATTTTCTAATAAACTTAATTTACATTTATTATCTAATTTTAGTTTTGAAAACCATATATTATATTCTTGCATAAATTTTTTCCTTTCTTTAAATATAAAAAAAGACATAAAGTATTTAACTTTATGCCCCCATATTTAATTTTAATTATTTTAAACTAAGCTTTGCCGCTTTTACTACATTATTTAATAACATTGCAATGGTCATTGGACCTACTCCACCTGGAACCGGCGTAATATAGCTTGCTTTTTCGCAAAGATTTTCAAAATCCACATCTCCACATAATGAACCATCTTCTAATCTATTTATTCCAACATCTATTACCACTGCTCCTGTCTTTACCATATTTTCTGTTACAAATTTAGGTTTTCCTATTGCCGCAATTAAAATATCTGCATTTTTTGTAATTTCTTCAATATTTTTTGTTCTAGAATGGCATACTGTAACAGTAGCATTTTTATTTAACATACATTGAATCATTGGCTTTCCAACAATATTACTTCTTCCTAAAATAACTGCATTTTTTCCTTCTGTTTCGATTCCATATTCCTCTAAAATTTTTACAATTCCATAAGGAGTACAAGATATAAAAGCATCTTGACCTGTTGCCAATTTTCCTACATTTACAGCATTAAAACCATCTACATCTTTGCTTGGTGAAATTCTTTCAAATGCCTTCTGAATATTAATATGTTTTGGTACTGGACTTTGAAGTAAAATTCCATGAATTTTTTCATCTTTATTTAGATTATCTATAGTATTAATTAACTCTTCTTCTAAAGTATCTTTATCAAATAAAAATTCTTCAAATTCAATTCCTACTTTTTCGCAAGCTCTTGATTTATTTCTTACATATACCTGTGAAGCACTATTGTCTCCTACCATTATAACAGCAAGCTTCGGAATTATTCCTTTTTGCTTCAATTCTTCTACTTCTAATTTTAATTCTTTTCTTATCTTTTTTGCTAATGCTTTTCCATCTAATATTTCTGCCATTTTGCTTTCCCTTCTTAATAAAAACCTTACTTACTATTTTAAAATTTTACTAAATTATTATTTAAAAAATATACAAGCAAAAATCAATAAACCAAAAATAATTCTATAAATTGCAAAAATTTTAAAACTACCTTTTCTTAAGTACTCTAATAAAAATTTAATTACAAATAAACCTACTAAAAAGCTAGATAATACTCCTAGTACAAATGATAAATCAAAAGTAAAATCTGCTATTCCTACTACAACAGCTGCTAAAGTAATTGGAGCTGCTAACATAAAAGAAAATTTTGCAGCGCTTTCTCTGTCTATTTTAAGCATTCTTGCAACAGTCATTGTAATTCCAGAACGAGATACTCCTGGAAAGGCTGCTGCTATTGCTTGTGAAATTCCAACTAAAATAGATTGCTTTAAAGTAATATCTTGATATTTCACTTCAGATTTTGCTTTTTTATCTACTATATATAATATAATTCCCATAACAATTAAAGCAAGTGCTATAACTGCCATTTGAACATTTAAATCATCCCCTACTATCATTTCACTTATTTTGTCTAAAACCAAACTTAAGATTCCAGCTGGAATTGTTGCAGCAACTAAGTACCAAAACATTCTACCTTCTGTAGAGTCTTCTTTTTTTATAAGTTTTTTATATCCTCCTACTAGTAAAGAAATCCAATCTTTAAAAAAGAATATTGCTATAGCTAGTAGCGTTCCTAAATGTAATGCCACATCAAAAGATTCTGGCATTTGCTCCCAGCCAAATAGCCAAGGAAACACATTTAAGTGTCCTGAGCTAGATACTGGTAAAAATTCTGTAAGTCCTTGTACTATACCTAATATAATTGAATGAATTATGCTCATTTTTTCCTCCAGTTTTTTCTATTTTTTAATTTTATTTAATACACTATATTTTTTATTTTATTGCATAAATTTTATTGTAATTCTTTTAAAACATGGTATAAAGTTTCTTTTATATATATTGCTGAGGTTAGTGGTGCTACTTTTCCAGGTAAAGAAAGCGCCCAAATTAATTTTAAATCCTTTTCTTTAGCAACTTTTCTATCTACTCCTCCTGGATTAGAAGCCAAATCTATAATTACAACATCTTTTCTTACCAATTCCAAACGCTCTTTATCTAATACTTGGAATGGTATTGTACTAATAATTATATCGAATTCTCCTAAATGCTCATTTAAATGATTTAAATGTATTGGCTCATAACCATAAGCTTTTATCCAAGCAATATCTTCATTTTTTCTTGCTTCGCAATAGACTTTCGCACCTATTCCATCTAGCATCTTAGCTAAAACTTTTCCTATTCTACCAAAGCCCATAACTAATACTTTGCTACCATGTAATGTTTTCTGAGTTTCTTCCATTGCAATTTGAATAGTTCCTTCTGCAGTTGCAATAGTATTTAATACTGTAAATTCTTCTCTTTTTAACAAATCAATATATGGAATTTTTGATTCTTCTAATTTTTTTCTAACATCTTCTACAATATTTCCTGCAATTAATGTTTTTCCAGATAAGCAAGATATAAAGTCTTCTACATTTAATTTTATATTGCTAAAAGGCATTGATAAATTCCTTCTGTCACTAGATAATGGAATTGGTCCTACAACTACTTTTGAAGATTTTAAAGCCTCATTTACTGTTGGACATATTTCTACCTTGTCTAGCCTAAGTAAATCTTCTGACATCTCTAAACCATAGGTATAAACAGTATATCCATCCTTTACTAACATTTCTACTAATTTAACAATTCGTAGGTCTCCACCTACTACAGCTATTGATTTTTCCACTTTCCTCACTATTCCTTTCTTATGTATTTATATTTTATTTATATTAAAAAACTAATAAAATATTCTTTTAATTTTGGTCTTCATCGTCATCTTGTTTTATTCTTTCTATACCTTCGTCATCTATTGCGTTTATCATTTCTTCATATTCATCTTTTTCTTTAAGTTTTTTTAATCTTTCTTGATTTATTATATAACTTACTCTTTCTATAGTTTTCTGTTTTGTGGTATTTTCGCTTATATCTTCTATTAAAGAATTCGTTTCTTCTAAATATTCTTGTGTAGCTTTTTCTTGAGTAATCAATATATGAGATTTTTCTAATTCTTCGACTTCCTCTTTTATTTCTTTTTCTCTATCTTTAGGCTCATCATCCATCTTAACAGAGACAGTTATTAACTCTCTAATTTCGTTAAATACTTTTTCTTTTGAAGCTTTTTTAAGCAATCTATGATCTAATTCTATAGATTTATTTAAAAATTCTAAAGCTTTATCTTTTTCTCCTCTACGAGCATATATTCTAGCTAATTGATAATATGACATAGCCTCTAAGTCCTTGTCATATAAGCTTTCTTTAAAATATTGCTCTGCTAAATTGTATTCTTTTTCTATTAATGCTAATTGTCCTAAGCTATATTTTGCACCCCATAATTTATGATTTATTGAAGCAGCTCTTTCGTACATATCTTTAGCCATTTGAAAATCATTTAAACGAGTATATACTATTCCTAGATTATAATATAATTCAAAATCTGCGGGTCTAAATTTCAAAGCATTTTCGTAAACATTTGCGGCTTCTTTAAATCTTTCCTGTTCACATAATAAATCTCCAAGTAAACAAGAAGCTTCATACATATCTGGTTTATTTCTTACTAATCTTTCTAACATTTCAATTGCTTCTGATTTTTTTCCTAAATCTCTTAATAGTTCCGATATTTTAAAATAAGAATTATAATCGTTTTTCTTTATATCTATTGCTGTAACATACTCATCTATAGCTTTTCTCATACCACCTTCTTTTTCATAAATTATAGCTAATAATTTATGTCCATAGTAACTATCTGGATACTTTTCTACCATTTTACTAAGTATCGACTTAGCTGATTTTTTATCTCCTAATAAAAACAAAAATTTTGCTAATGCAATACTTAATATTTCTGAGAAATTTATATCTTTCCACTCTAAAAAAACAATAATAATTGGTAAAATAATAGCTAATATGTATTTAAAAATCTTAAAAAATAAATTTGCCTCTATTCCTAACCTTATTTCAAAAAAACTAATTGCAATTCCTAAGCTTTGTAATACTAATAATATTATATAATTTGTATCATCTTTTTTTATAATTTTAAAAAATATTATAATAAATAAGGAGAAAGCTAATAAACTAAATATCGTATTTTCGAGCAATTTATTTCCTCCTTTACATCCTTTTTACAAATTCTTTTTTAATTTTTTTGATTATATCACATCGTCTTATTTAAAACAAGATTTTATAAAAATTAACAAAAAATAATTAAAAAAAGAGGTAAAACAAAATTGCTTTACCTTTTTAATTTAAGTGTTTAATTGTTTCTTGAATAATTGCTTTTTTAGCATCTTCTAAGCTCATATTAATCGTTGCACCAGCGGCTTTTATATGCCCGCCTCCTCCAAATAACATACATATTTCTGAAACATCTACATAGTCATTTGAACGAAGAGAAGCTTTAAATCCATTTTCTTTTTCGTGAATGAAAATAGAAACTTCTACTCCTTTTATATTTCTTCCTATTTCAACAATTCCATCATGATCTCCTGGCTCTATTCCTACTTTTTCATCATCTTCTTTAGTTATATATGTAAAAGCTATTTTACCAGCTTCAAAAAATTCTAATCTATCCATTGCAATCTTTTGCATCTCAAACTTAGTTGGAGTAATAATCATCATTGATTGTCTATAAACATTTGAAAGATTTACTCCTTTAGATAATGCCCAACCTGCAAATTCAAAAGTTTCTGTAGTAATCCCACTATTTTTAAAACCGCCTGTATCTGTAATTATTCCTGTTAAAAGACAAGTTGCTATATCTTTAGTTATATCAATATTTAAGTACTCAAAACTAGAAACTAGTATTTGCGCACAAGCAGGCGAAACTTGATCTACAATATTGTAATCTGCAAACATTGCATTTTTTCCATGATGATCAAATTCAATTTTTACTTTTGCATCTTCAAAATACTTATGTAAAGAGCTAGTAACTCTTTTTAGCTCTGGGCAATCTACTACAATAGCTACATCATACTCTTCTAAAGAGCCTTCTGTTTTTATATTTTCTATACCAGGTAAAAAATTAAAATTTGCTGGATATTCTTTCATAATAACTTCTGCGTTTTTACCCATATTTTTAAGTGCCAAACACATTCCCAAACTACTTCCTATAGCATCTCCGTCTGGACTTTCGTGTGATAAAATTACAAAATTTTGTGCATTTTGTATTTCCACTAAAATTTCATCTAAAGTCATCTATTTATCTCCTTCTCCATTTTTCTTAATATCTTTTGTAATATCTTTTAATATTTCATCTATTCTAGAACCATATTCTAAAGAATCGTCAAACTCAAAAATTAATTCTGGAGTTATTCTTAAATTAACTCTTCTAGCGACTTCACTTCTTATATATCCACTAGATTGCTTTAATATTTTTAAATTTTCTTTTTTACTTTTTTCGTTTATCATACTTACATAGACTTTTGCAAATCTTAAGTCTGGAGTAGTTTTTACATTTGTTACACTTATTAAACCTGTTAGATGCGGATTCTTTAATTCTAAAGATATTATATTGCTAATCTCTTTTTTTAATTCCTCATCTATTTTATACATTCTGTTACTTTTGCCTTGCATAAATACTCCCTTTCTAAAAATAATATCTTATTATTTTACCTCTTCCATAATATATACTTCTAAAGTATCATCTACTTTAATATCGTTAAACTTATCTATTTGAAGTCCACATTCATAGCCATTTGCAACTTCTTTTACATCATCTTTAAATCTCTTTAAAGATACTAATTTTCCATCGTGTATAACAATATCGTCACGAATTACACGAATACCAGCATTTCTAGCTACTTTTCCACTTGTTACTACAGCTCCTGCAATAGTTCCAACATTTGAAACTTTAAATACTTGTCTTACTTGTGCTGTTCCTATAACTACTTCTTTGTATACAGGATCTAGCATACCTTTCATAGCAGCTTCTACATCATTTATAGCATCATATATAACTGAGTATGTTTTTATTTCCACTTGTTCTTTGTCTGCCACTGATTTTGCCATTAAACCTGGTCTTACATTAAAAGCTATAATAATTGCATTTGAAACTTTCGCAAGCGTTACATCTGATTCTGTAACACCACCAACATTTGCATGTATAACAGAAACTTTAACTTCACTATTAGATAATTTTTCTAAAGACTGTTTTAAAGCTTCTACAGAACCTTGAACATCTGCTTTTACAATTAAATTTAATTGTTTTAAATTTTCACTTTCTATCTTATTAAATAAATCATCTAGAGTTACTGCTGAAGTTTTAGCTAATTCTCTTTCTCTTTCTTCATTTTTTCTCTTTTCTATCAAGTGTTTTGCTGTTTTTTCATCTTTTACTTCATAGAAAATATCTCCAGATTGTGGTACAGATGTTAAACCTGTAATTTCAACTGGTGTAGAAGGTCCTGCTGTTTTTACTTTTTTACCTTTATAATCTTGCATTGTACGAATTCTACCAATAGTTGTTCCTACTATAATAGTATCTCCTACATCAAGTTTTCCTCTTTGAACTAACATTGTTGCAACAGGTCCTCTATTTTTATCTAATTTTGCTTCTATAACAGTTCCTTTAGCTTGTTTATTTGGATTTGCTTTTAGCTCTAATATATCTGCTTCTAGTAAAACCATCTCTAATAAATTATCTATTCCTTCGTGCTTTTTAGCAGAAATTGGAACATAAATTGTTGAACCACCCCAAGCTTCTGGAACTAAGTCATATTTCATTAATTCTTGCTCTACCTTTTCAAAATTAGCATCTGGTAAATCCATTTTGTTTACAGCAACTATAATTGGTATATTAGCTGCTTTAGCATGATTTATAGCTTCTACTGTTTGAGGCATTACGCCATCATTTGCTGCGACTACTAAAATTGCTATATCAGTAATCATAGCTCCTCTAGCACGCATACTTGTAAAAGCTTCATGTCCAGGTGTATCTAGGAATGTAATATCTCTATCGTTTATTTTTACTTGATAAGCACCTATATGTTGTGTTATACCGCCAGATTCTCCTTCTATTACATTTGTACTACGAATTGCATCTAATAAAGAAGTTTTTCCATGGTCTACATGTCCCATTACAACAATAACTGGTGGTCTTGGCTTTAAATCTTCTTCTCTATCTTCTGTTTCGTCTATTAATATATCTTCATCAGTTATAATGTTTTTCTTAGTTGCTGTAATTCCATATTCTTGTGCAATTAAGAAAGCTGTATCAAAATCTAAATCATTATTTATAGTTGCCATTATTCCCAAATTTAACAATTTTTTTATAACATCACTACTAGTTACTTTCATTTCAGCAGCTAAGTCTTTTACTGTTATAGTTTCTGGAATTGTTATTTCTGTTAATTTAAAGATTTTTTGTTTATTTCTTTTTTCATTTTTTTGAGGTTTCTTTTTAGCTCTTCTTCCTCTTTCTGTACTTAAATCGTAATAGTCTAGCATATCTCCTTCACTAAACATATTAGATAATTTGTTTTGTTTCTTTAAATTTTTTAATTTTCCAGAATCAAAATCATTATTTTCGTTTCTCTTAGATTTTCTAGGTTTTTGTTCATCTTGTTTTTGATTTTGTTTTATTTTATCCTTAACTTTATTTCCATATTCTCTAACATTTTCTTTTTCTAAGATTTCAACATCCATAATGTCTTTGATTTTTCTGTCTATTCCTCTTTCACTTAATTCACGCTTTTGAGAGTTTTTAAAACCATTTTTTCTTTGATTGTTTCCTTCTTCTTTATTGTAACCATTATTATTTTTATTATAATTATTTTTATGAGGGTTTTCTTTTCTTTCATTTCTATTAGTTGGCTTTGCACTTTGAACTTCACTTGTCTTTTTCTCTTCAACTTTCTTTTCTTCTTTTGAATCTGTAACTTCAGATTTTTTAATATTTTTTTCTGGTTCTACCTTCTTTTCTTCTTTCGGCTTTACCTCTTGCTTTTTAGGTGTTTCCTTTTTCTTTAAGCCAAATAATTCATCAACTGTTAGTGGTTTAGTTGGTTTATTTCTATAAACAATATTAAAATCCTTGTTTCTATTTTTTTCTACAAAACCAATTCCCTTATTTCTTTCTCTTTCTTTTTTTAATTTCTCCTCTTCTAATCTTTTTTCCTCATCTTCATTATTTACGGTTACTGATCTTCTAATAATAAATGGTTGTTCTGAATTCATTTTTTCTTTCTTATTTTCCATAGACTCTGTTTTTAAAACTCCTTTAATTAATTTTTCTACTCTCTTATACTCTCATCTTATGTAATACTAATTTAATTTGCTTTTTATAGCTTCTGCAAAATTTTTGTCTTCAATTCCTATAATAGCTTTATTTACTTTTCCTATTGCTTTGCTATTTTCAAAGATTGTTCCAAATATATAATATGGAATTTTTTCTTGTTCTGCTATTTTAATAATTTTCTCTTTATTCTTCTCAGACATATCTTTTGCTATAATAATCAATTTTATTTTATTTTTAAAAATCTTTTCTAAAACGGCTTCTGTTCCAAAAGAAAGTTTACCAGCTTTAGCACTAAGACCTAATAATCCATATATTTTATTTTCCAATAATTATACCTCTTATTTCTTCATAAAAATCCTGATCAATTGACTTTTCTAGGACTTTTTCTAATCTTTTTGTTTTTATTGCCATATTTAAACATTTTTCGTCTCTACAGATATATGCTCCTCTACCATTCTTCTTTCCTGTCAAATCAATTTCTAAGTTATTTTCTGGTGTTCTAACAATTCTTAGTAATTCTTGTTTCTCTTTTTGGCTATTGCAAGCCATACATCTTCTTAAAGGTTTTTTCTTATTTGCCAAAGTTTCTTCACCTCTTAATTTTTAGTTTTCTTCTGATTCCTCTGCTTCATTATTTACTGTTTCTTCATCTTCATTTTCGTTATTTGCAGCTTCTAACATTTTTCTAAATTGTGATTCTGATTTTATATCAATCTTCCAATTTGTTAATTTTGCTGCAAGTCTTGCATTTTGACCAGATTTTCCTATAGCTAAAGATAATTGATCATCTGGAACTATTACTTGAGCAAATTTATCTTCTTCTTTTATATCTACTGCCATAACCTGAGCAGGTAATAACGCTGCAGCTATATATATTGCTGGATCTTCATTCCACTCTATTACATCTATTTTTTCTCCGTGTAATTCATTTATAATATTTTGTATTCTAACACCTTTTTGTCCAACGCAAGAACCTACTGGATCTATGTTTTCATTTTTTGAATAAACTGCAACTTTACTCCTTGAACCAGGGTCTCTAGAAACACTTTTTATTTCTATTAAACCTTCATATATTTCTGGTATTTCAAATTCAAATAATTTTCTCACAAAATCAGGATGACTTCTAGAAACTATTACTTGTGGATTTCCTTTTAACTCTTTTTTTACAGATACTACATATCCTCTTATTTTATCGTTTACTTTATAGTGTTCTGTAGGAATTTGCTCTTTAGCTGTCATTATACCTTCTAGTCTTCCTAAATCTAATACTATTAAATTATCATCTACTTTTTGAATTATTCCTGTTACTATCTCTCCTGTTTTGTCATGATATTCATTATATACAATATCTCTTTCTGCCTCTCTTATTTTTTGTACAACTACTTGTTTTGCTGTTTGTGCTGCAATTCTTCCAAAATCTTTTGGTACTATTTCTAAATCTACTGTATCTCCAATCTCAGCCTTTGGATTAATTTGCTTTGCTTCATCCAAACTAATTTCTAATAATGGATCTTCTGATTTTTCTACTACTTCTCTTACAGAATAGATGTGTACTTCTCCTGTTTCTTGATTTATACTAACTTTTACATTATCTACTGAATCAAAATTTTTCTTGTAAGCAGAAACTAGAGCTCCCTCTAAAGATTCAATTAAATAATCTTTTTTTATTCCTCTTTCCTTTTCTAATTCTTCCATTGCTTCGATTAGCTCTTTAACATCAATGCTTTTCATTTTTTATAAATCCTCCCTTTACCACTCATATATAGTCTTTGCTAGTGCTATATTCTTTATATCAATTCTTATTTCTTTATTTTCTTGTGTTAATATAAGTTCATTATCATTATATTCTTTTAAAATGCCTTTTAACTCTTTTTCTTTGTCTATAGGTTTGAATGTTTTTACCATAATTTCATTTCCAATTTGTTTTAAAAAATGTTCTTTTTTTCTTAAAACTCTTTCCAAACCTGGAGATGAAACTTCTAAATAATATTGCTGCTTAATATAATCTTCTTCATCTAAAACATCATTTATTGCATCATTTACTATTTCACAGTCTTTAATATCTATAGTGCCTTGTTTGTCTATTATAATTCTTAAATAGTAATCTTTTCCTTCTTTTTCGTATAAAACATCATATAAAGAATATCCTAAATTTTCTATTATTGGCTTTAGCTTTTTTTCTACCTTAGCCTCAATATTTTCTTGTGCCACAATATTTCCTCCTTGCATATTAGTTAATTACAAAACGAAGAGTGGGTTTTTCCCACTCTTCTTGCACGAAAATTTTAAGATATATAGATTATAGCATAGAAATATTGATATTGCAATACTTTTTTTAAATTTTGCCCTATATTTTTTCAAAATTAATCAAGTTTTAAAGATCAAATTACTTTATTTAATTACATTTATTTTCCAAATCCATTAATATTTACTTTTATTTAGATTAATCTAATATTTTTGAACTTTCTATATATTCTACAATTCTGTTTATTTCACTTGCCATTGTATCTTGATATTTTGGCTCATTAACTTCTTTGCTAATATCGTAACCATATTTATTTAAAAATCTATAGGTTTCTATCTCTATTAATTCTTGTTTATTAACTTTTTTTAAATCTATTGGTAAATTCTTAGCTTCCTTTTTTTCTATTATTTCTGCAACCTTACTATCTGATATAATAAAATTTCTTCTTAAAGCATCTTCTAAAGCAACTAACTTTCCAACATCTTCTTCAACTAATTCATCATCTTCATTATCTTCTCTAAACATTTCTATTTCAGCAACAAGTTCATGAATACTATAACTTTTTGATAATTCTAATTTTTTAGCTAGAGTTTTTCTGATAGCATTTTGTCTTACTTCTATCTGCTCTAACATATATCCATCAATCTTATTTCTACCTGTAATCATTCCAATTATTCTCTTTATTGCACTTTTTTCTTCAATTATTTCTATATCATCTTTTAATTTTTTTAGTTCAGCTTCTCCTCTAATATTTAATATTTCCTGTGCAATTCCTCTTTTTAGCTCATTTTCTTCTACTATAGCCATCTCATCAAAACGATTAATTTTAGTTTGACCTATTGCTGATTTTGGATTGTTTAAATAATTTATTAAGGTACTTATTTGTATATTTACCTTTGAAATCTCTAATAGTTTTTCATCTAAAATAATTCTATCTTCCGTTTTACATATATTTTCAGTCTTTTCTTTAATTTTTACTAATAATTCTTTTAAATTTTCAGCACACTTTTTCATTTCAAAACTATTATTTAAAGCAGAATATACAGTACCTAAATTTCCTGCTATTTTAGCGTGATTTTGTTGTTTTAATATTAATGATTTTATTTCATCTATAAGTTTTTCTACTGCAATAAGATTTTCTTTACATTCATTTTTAGTATTTCTTTCTATATCATCTAGTATTAATTCTGTTTCTTCTTCCTTTTTTATCTTTATTTCTTCTTTTAATTTTTCCTCTTTAATTTGCTCTTTTTCTTGCTTTAATTCTTTTTCTACTGCATCTTGTGCAATTATTTCTTCTTCTAGTTCTTTGCACTCAGACATTAAATAAACAGCTACAGACTTTTTCCAATTTGTTATAAAATCACTAGCTTCTTTTCTTTCTTTAAATATTTTAGAAGCTTTATCTTTTAAAAGATCTAATTCTTTGTTTATTCTTTCAATGCTTGCTATATCTTCTCTTTTTTCTTCTGGTGGCAATCCTAAACTCTCTTTTTTTTCTAATTCTGATTCGTACTTATTTAAAAGCTGTTCTTGTTTTCTAATATTCTCATAATTTTCATAATTGTTCTTTTCTGCTTTTATACAACTTTTTAATTTTTCCTCTACTAAATCTGCATTTGTAATTACATATGTATATAATCCATTTTTTTCTTCATTATTCATCTTTACTAAGCTTTGCTTTTCTAAATAAATATTGTAGTATTTTAATATTTTTCCACTTGAAAGTTCCTTTTCTCCTTGTTCAGATATATTTTTTACTTTTGTAAAAGGAGAAATTAAAATTTCTTTATTTTTAGTTGGTATTTCTTCTAAGCCTTTAAGATTTATATATGGTATATCTTTATCTCCAATAAAGTTCATAATTACAGGCATATTTATTTTGTTTATTTCGTTTTCTGGTATTAAATCACTATTCTCAGTAGCACTAATAAATTTATCTATATACATTTCATTTCTAATTTTATTTAATTCTTCTAAAGTAGAAGATTTGGAAAATTTCCAATTTTCTAAAGTTTGCTCTTTATAAAAATTTTTTAAAATTATATAATAAATTTTTCTTACTGCTTCTACATATTTAATAACATTAGTTTTTGAATAAGAATAAGCTTCTTCACCTGTTTCTTGCACAGAAAGTAAAGCAATATCTGCTTCAGCATCACTCGTAAGTAACATATTTATTGCATTTTCATAAAAGGCTCTATATCTTCTTATTACTTCTATTTCTTCATTTGTTAAATCGTTTTTCATATATGAATCACCCCATATTTTATTCAAAACAATTTTATCATTTATATAATTTTTTCGCAACAAATTTATAACATTTTTGTAAAATATTTTTTAAATTTTAAAGTCTTTTTTCTTTAACTATTTTAATTTAAAAACACAAAAAGGTAATTCTAAAACGAATTACCTTTTTGTCGAATTTCTACTTATATTTTTATTTGCAAATTGATTTTTTAAAGCTTAAATCTCCCATTTGCTCTGTTGTAACATATCCTGGTTTTGCCTTTAGTACATCTGGTATTCTATTTACAATAGTAGCACAAGTTAGCTCAACAGTTGCTGGTTTTTCTACTGTAATAGTAGTTGTTGGCTCTCCTTCAACAGTCCAAACATTTCTGTCAAATTCATCTGGTGCATATACTTTTCCGATACACTCTGTTTCTACTGTAATTCCTTCTTCTGTCTCAGTAGTTACTACTGCACTCATTCCAGTAGCATCTCCTGCTTTTACAGTCATATTTAGAGTACTTGAATATATATCTTCTTTGTAAGTTTGTGGTACGCATTTTTGAGTTTGACTTTTTATTGTTAATCCTAATTTTGAACATAACCAACCATTTACATTCCACATATAAGAAGGTGTATATTCTCCTTTTTCAATTATAGCTTGTCTTGCTTCTTCTGGCATTCTATCTACTGATGCAACTTTTTCATCAAATTCAGATAAAGTTAATCCTGCTCCATGAGCTTCTGCTAAAGCAATACCGTATTCTTCAACATTATAGCTTGAGCTACCTTTTATTTTCTTTATACTTTGTGTAGAACCTGCAATTGAAGTAACTAATTGGCCCCAATAAATATCTTGATATCCACTTCCTGTAATTGTACAATTATTTTTCTTAGCTATTTCATCAATTTTTTTAGTTAAATTTGGGTTTGAATTAATAGGATAAAAAGCTTCTTCACAAGTAGTAATTGCATTGACTCCAAGTTCAGCACACATCATTAGTGGCTCTTCTAGTTCTGCAATTAAACTTCTAGTAGTTACTACGCAAATATCTGGTTTTGTAGTTTCCATCATATTTCTTGCATCTTTTGCATCTACAACTACAACTCCTTTTGGCTCTGTGCCTAAAATTTCTCCAATATCTTTTCCTACAACTTCTGGATTTACATCAACAGCACCTACAATTTCAATTCCTTTTTCTATCATATAGCGCATAGTATAAACAGACATCTTGCCTACTCCGTATTGTACAGCTTTTACTTTTTCCATAATAAAATCTCCTTTCAATCTATAAATTTTTACAAATTTATTTTATCAATAAAATTTCTTTTATGGTAATTATTCACAAAAAATTCATAAATTATTCATTTTATTAGTTTTTATTTTGTTTATCTGCTATTTTAGAAAATTTCTTTAGTTTCTCATAAGCCAAATAATTTATAGTTCCTAGTGGGAATTTTCCATTTTTATCTTTTTTTCCAGCTGGAACACCTGTTAAAATTTCAATTCCTTCATCTATAGTTCTAACAGCATAAATATGAAATTTGCCTTTTCTTACAGAGTCTATTACTTCATCTGCTAAATGTAAATTTCTAACATTTTGTGCTGGTATAATAACTCCTGCATCACCTGTTAGACCTCTCATTTTGCATATTTGGTAAAAGCCTTCTATTTTTTCGTTGACTCCTCCTATTGGTTGAATTTCACCTTTTTGATTTACAGATCCTGTAACTGCAATAGCTTGATTTATTGGAATTCCAGATAAGCTTGAAAGTATTGCATAAGCCTCTGTACTAGAAGCACTATCTCCATCAACTCCACCATATAATTGCTCAAAGCAAATACTTGCTGTTAAAGAAAGTGGCATTTCCTGAGCAAATTGCTCTCCCAAATAACCAGTTAAAATTAAAACTCCTTTTGAATGAGAAGAACCAGACATTTCAACTTCTCTTTCTATATTTACAATACCACTTTGTCCCATATAGGTATTAGCTGTAATTTTTGCAGGCTTTCCAAAAGAGTAGTCTCCAATTGTTATAACTGTTAATCCATTTATTTGTCCTACTTTATATCCATCTGTTTCTATAAGCAAAGCTTCATCTTTAATCATTTGTAAATATTTTTCATCATATTTTTTTATTCTATCTACTCTTTCGTCTAAAGCTTTTTTTACATAATCTTTTGTTATTACCTTTGATTTATCTAATTTTGCCCAAGCAGAAGCCTCTCCAACAATTTCACCAATTTCACTAAATTGTGTAGACAATTTTTCTTTATCACCTGCTAACTTTGAAGTAAATTCGACAATTTTAGCCATAGCTTCTTTATCTAAATCTAGTAAATTTTCCTGCTCACAAAAACTTCTTACAAATCTACTTAGCCTTTCTATATTTTCATTTGTTTTTGGTGCATCTTCTTCAAATTCTACTTTTATCTTAAATAATTTTCTAAAATCATCATCCATAGATAATAAAGTATGATAAATATTTGAATTTCCTATAATTAGAACTTTTAAATCCAGTGGTATAGCCTCTGGCTTTATTCCTACTAAAGTCATACTTGTCCTTTGATCTACTGGATTTTCTATAACTAATTCTTTTATTCTTAAGGCTTTTTTTAATGCTTCATAGCACATTTGATTTGAAATTAAATCTTTTGCTTGAAAAATTATATATCCACCATTTGCTTGATGTAATAATCCTGGTTTTATCATTGTAAAGTCTGTTTTTAGACTTCCATATTGATTTTCATACTCCAAACCACCAAAAATATTATGATATGAATAGTTTGTATCCATTATAACCGGAGCACCTTCTAGTTTACTATTGTCTATTAGTAAATTTACTCTATAATTTAGCCAAGGTTCTCTAATCTCTGGTCTTTGCATTGGTGCAGTAGGTTGCTTTGGATCTGGATCTGGTGCTAAAAAAGCACTAATATTTTTTAAAATATCTTTTTTTACACCTTCTAGATAATTAGTGATTTTTTTATTTCTCTTATAATTTGCTTTTAAAGAATTTATATGAACATTTATAGTAAGTAAAGCTATATTAGATTGCCATTCTTCTATCTTCTTTTCAGATTCTTTTTCTATTGCTTTTATAGCACCTAAAGCTTCAAATATTTGTTCTTGAACTAAATTTGATCTTTCCTCAAATTCTTTTTTTACTGATTCATCTAAATTATCGAATTCCTCTTCTTCTAGTACTTTTCCATCTAAAACTGGCATCATATAAACACCATTTTCTGTAGATTTTACTTGGAAACCTTGTACCATAGTTCTTTTATTTAGCTTTTCTAGTAAATCATCTCTTTTTTCTTCGAATTCTTGTTTTATAATCTTTTTTTCTTTTTCAAAATCTTCATTATTGAAAGTCTTTTTTATTTCTCTTCTTATGTCTTTTACAAAATTTTCCATTTGCTCTTTAAAAACAATACCTTGACCTGCTGGAAAAGATATTGCAACTGGCTCATTTGGATTTTCAAAATTATATACATAACACCAATCATTTGGTACTTTTTCTTTAGCAGCTTTTTGTGTTAAAAACTTTTTTGTGTACATAGTTTTTCCGACACCAGAAGGACCTTCTAGATATAAGTTGTAACCTTTTATATCTATATCTAATCCGAATTTTAGAGCTTTTATTCCTCTATCTTGACCATAAACAAGGTCTGTTGTATCTGCTAATTCTTTTGTTGTTTCAAATTTAAAAAAGTTTGGATTACATACATCTTTTAAATCTTTTGGCGTTAGTTCATTTATTCTTCTCATTTGTATTCTTCCTCCGTACTACTTAACTATTGTGATTTTATATCAAACAATATATTTTTTCAATCTATTTTTTTACATTTTTATATATTTTTTTATCTAAATATAAAATGTTACAATTTATTTTTTATTAAATTGTAACATTTATACTCTATCTTTTAGTTTTTTTGTCATTATAATAGCATTATCTATACCTTTATAATATTTTTTTCTAATTCCTACTACTTCAAAACCTTTTTTCTCATATAAAATTCCTGCTGGAAAATTATTTTCATTTACTTCTAAACTAATAGTTTCTCTTCCTGTACTTTTAGCCATTTCTATTAGTTTATCTAAAAGTGCACTTCCTATACCTTTTTTTCTCTCAGTTTTTTTAGTTACAATATTAGTTATCTCTACATCAACTGGTGAAATCCATATTCCAGCAAAACCAACTATTTCATTATTTTCCTTTGCAACTATGTATTTTGAATTCTCACTCTCTAATTCACTTTTTAATATACTAGGTGTCCAAAAATCATCAAATTCTTCTTGCAAAGAATCTTTAATTTTTTCAAAATCCTTTAAATTCATTTCTAAAATTTCCATATTTTCTCTTTTCCTATTATCTTTATTTTACTTATTTTTTAATCTTTCAGCTTGGGATTTCCTCAAATATATTGGCAAAATTGTATCTGCATTTTTTAAGTTTTTTTCTAGGAATTTCTTATATCCTATTTTTCCTGTATTTATTGCACTTTGATTGTTTTCTTTTGTAAAAATAATATTTCTATCTTTTAAATTTTCTTCAATTTTTTCTTTATGAATAATTGCACCATCTCCAACGAATATTATTTTAGAATATTTTCCAGCTTTTTTTAATACTTCATCTATATCCTCAGCAATTTCATCTTCCTTTAAATTGTATTCTGTATCAAAAAAACCTGCATAAACCTGATTGTTTCTAGCATCAATTAAAGAAATAATTGTGAAATCTTTTTCTTTGTTTTCTATATTTCTTGCCAAGGTTTCTAATGAAGTCACGCTAGCAACTGGTAGATTATATACCTCTGCCATTGGTTTTATAGTTGCAATACCTATACGAATTCCTGTAAAAGAACCTGGCCCTACAGACACAGCAATTAAATTCATATCTTTTAATGTTAAATCATTTTTATCTAATATTTCTTTTATAATTGGCATTAAATTTTCTGAATGTGTTTTTCCATTGTCTAATTTTATTTCATCAATTACTTTATTATCTTCTAATATTGCAACTGCACATATTTTTGAAGATGTATCTACAGCTAATATTTTCATTTTTATTCCTTTCTAAACTTTGAACTTTAGTAGACTCCTTAAAGTTCATTTGTATTGAAATTGTATGTTATTCAATTGCTCTGGTATCATTAGCATTTGCTTTTACAATTCAATATCCATATTACCTACATTTGTTATTTTTATTACTCTTTTGGTATCGAAACTGTTATCTCTCGAAAATTCAAGTTTTAAGTATTTATCTGGCAAATAATCTTCCAGAAGCTCACCCCATTCTATAATGCTTGCCCCTTTTTCAAAATACTCTTCTCCACCAATTGCAAAAAACTCATCAATATCGGCTAATCTATATAAGTCAAAGTGATATATCTTTAAATTTTCAGTATCGTATTCATTTACTATTGTAAAAGTTGGACTAGAAATTTCATTTTGCAAGCCAAAATAAGATAAAACTCCTTCTGTTAATTTAGTTTTCCCAGAACCTAAATCTCCAGATAAAATAATTATATCTCCTTTTTTTAGTTGTGAAGCTATTTTCTTTCCTAAATTAATTGTATCTTCTTCTGAATTAGATATATATTCCATTTTTTCTCCATCTTAAATAAATTTTATTTATACAATTTTATCAAGCAAATTTTATATTGTCAATTCTTTGTAAAATAAAAGAGCTATTTTACATAAAACTTATGCAAAATAGCTCTTTATTTAAATTTATTTATCTATTTTTGTATAAATCCCTATTGAAATTAGTCCACTAATTCCTACTAAGGAATATACTATTCTACTTAAGATACTCATTTCACCAAATAACATTGCTACTAAATCAAAACTAAATAAACCAATTAAAAGCCAATTTATAGCTCCAATTATAACTAATGTTAATGCTATATAATATAATATTTTCATATTAAACCTCCATTTTGTCTTTTTCAAAACTATTATATGTAAATATAGCAAAAATATGTAATTTTTTTGAATTTTTTGTATTTTATTTTAAATTTTTTAGTCTTTATACTTTTTCTACTTCATCTTTTTCTGTAATAACTAGTCTTTCTCGTCTTTGAGTATCTAATACTTTTTTGTAATCTTCAATCTTTTGCTTAAGTTTTTCTAGATTTTCAACTGTAAAGATTCCATTTTCTTCAATTTTTATTCCAGCTCTAGAAAAATTTTCTTCGTTAACAAATTTTTCTAAAGAATAACTATCTATTGTCACAGCCTTTCCTTTTGAACTTGCTTCTAGCATTTTTTCATAAATTTCTTTAGTATATTCTCCTATTGCCATTTTTCTATCTTGTTTTTCTAGCTCTGTTTCTGGTTTTGAGGTATCTATTCCAGATTCAAGAATTAATATTCCATTTGCTGTTTCTTCAGAAAATATATACCAATCTCCACTATCACTCATATCTATTTTTAGCTTATCTGCATCTGCAAAGCCAATATCCTCTATTCCAATCTTTCTAGCTACACTCGAAATACTACTTGGACTTCCTCTAAAAATACTTTCCCTATCTTCTTTTTGGGCTATAGAAGAAAGTATCTCTAGTTTGTCTCTATCTATATCAAAGCCTCTTCTTCTAAAGATATCTCTCGTTTTTTCGTATTTTACTCCATAAGAGCCTACATCTTCTGCATAATGTATGTGATCAGTATTTGCAAAATCATCATTATGAGCTACTCCTACAACATTACTCTTTGCATCTGAATATAAAACTCTTCTGCTTGCTCCTGTATATGTTTTTCCAAATTCTAAAGGAGCAACTATTGGAATCGACTTCATACTGCTTCTTTTTTCTTTAGATAAATTTCCTATTAAGTCATCACAGCCAAGACCTATTGCTACATCTTTTATTACCATAGAGCCATATTGCTCTTTTGTAATTTTTCCTTGTTCTACAAGTTTTTTTAGTTTTGCTTTATCTGTGTCTATCATTTTTTCAGCAGTTTCTTTGTATATATCTACTATTTCATCAAAACCGCCAGTTTGTCTTAACTGCTCTAATACTTTATGTGGAATTTCAACATTATCAAAACATACTCTATTACCGTTTCTCCAAGTCCAGCTTTGTGAAACAATTCCAATTGGCTTTCCATTTTCACCAAGTTCTTCTACTATAAATAAAGCTCCATTTCTTTCTGTTGCAGAGTGTATCATAGAGCTTTCTCCTGGCTGTCCATTTCCTATTGTTTGGCAACAATTTGTAATCTCTCCAATTGAAAAATGAATTGGATCATCTATGTTTACTATCCTTCCTCTAAATTTCTTAGTTTCCGCTCTTTCTTGAGGTATTGTTTGATATTCTCTTTTTCTCATATCCTCAAATAAATTTAAAGCAATTTTTACTTGTTCTTCTGTAAGCCCTGCATCTTTTGCTTGATATATAAGCTCGTGTTCACCATTTTTCACTTCTATATTTGGATAAACTTCAGAAGACATTTTTAGTAATATTTCTTCTGGCACCAATGTACCTTCTGTAAATCTTGTATTAAATCCTACTTCTTCTAAATAATTATCAAATTTAGATGCCATTACTGTAAATTTTGAATATAAATCAGGATTACTTATAAATTCTTCTTCATATTTTAAGAAAAACTCCTTGAATTTTTGTGAGTAAGGATAATTTAGACTTGAAAACATATTTTCTGCTTTACCATAAGTAAATAATCCTTTATAGTCATTATTCGTTAGTAGTTTGTATATTTTTTCTTTTTCTTCTTTGCTTAATTTTTTTAAGCCTACAGTTGCCTTTGTCTCTACTTCTAATTTAGAGCCTTCTGGATATATTGCAAAATCTAATCTTTCTGCTTCTTCATAGCTTAATTTTTCTGGTTTATTGCATACATTTGTAGTTATCTTTCTTATCCAACCTTTTCCTATTTTTTCTGATTCTTCTTTTAAATTATCCGTAACTGATGAATTTAATTTTTTTGACCACTCTGGATTTTCACTTAAATTTTTTGAAAAATTTACTAAATCTTCTAAATGACTAGTTATATGTACAGAATAATATGGATCCCCATTTTCTCTAGTTCTAGAAAATTCTTTTTGAAGATATTCTTTAACTAAACTTGAATCTATTCTTTCTGAATTTTTCAAACTATACTCTAAAGCATTTCTATAATGTATTTTAAGCATATTTTTTGTTTTTTGGTTTTCTTCAATATTAGTATCTATTAGCACAGAATTATGTTCTCTTACTTTTTCTAGTTTTTGAATTGTACTTATCCCTATTACTTTTTCTGCCAAATCATTTATTTTTTCAATATCTACTGGTATATTATTTTCTTCTAACGCTTCTATAAGTAATGTTCTAATATCTCCATTATATCCTTCTTGCATCTTTTTATTTATACTCATAAAAGCTTTGCAAGTTGTTTTTGATGTTATTTTTTCTGCTGTTGGCATTAAATTTGGCACACCTTCTAGTAGTTTTCCTATTATTTTTATGTTTCCTGTAATTTCAAATTTTTTCTCGTAAAGAGATTTTATTATTTCATCTTGTTCGTAAATTCTACTTAGTGTATCTTCATCTATTACTGGTATTGCTAATAATTTTTTAGCTTCTTCATAGCCTAAAAATCCAAACATATGACCTAAAATTTGCTCATAAGTATCTCTTAAATAGTTATTAGAAGAGTGTAGCATATTTGAAGAACTTAGTATTTCGTACTGTTTTAGTGTTTCTTTGGATTTATTTTCCTCTGGTAGATATAAAGTAAAACCTGGGTTACTTACGAGTGATTTTTCATATTCTGCTTTTAAACTTTCAAATTTAGCTTTAAATTCCTCTTCTTGTAATTTACTTTTAAATTCTTCATCACTCAATCTTAAGCCTTGCATCAGTTCTTCTTTTGCATATTGTTCAGGATATTTTTGCAGTACTTCTTTTAAAGTATTTGCATTTTCTAGATTTAAGCAATAAATTTCTAGTGCTTCTTGGTCGATTTTATATAATCTAGAAATTGTATCTAAACCAAATACTTGTGTTATATTTTTTATAATATCATTTTCTCTAAGTAAATTAAAGCTTTTTCCTTCTAGAAACGGCTTATACTCTTCATTTACTAAATCTTCTAAAGTTAGTTTTTGTAAACCAGCTTTGTTTACTCCATCTGCTTTTTCAAAGTATAAAGAATAATATTTTGCTTTTAGCTCTTCTGGAGCATCTTCTGCTAATACTAGTTCTGGGTGTTTCTTTCTAAAAAACTCTGGTATATATGGCTCCCCATATTCCATTATACCAGCTAAAATTTTAGTTTCTATTTCTTTTTCTAAATTATCTTTAAATTCATCTAAATTCTTTATATTATCGAAGTTTTCTATATATATTAATGCAAATCTGCTATAATATCTCTCTATCAATTTTATAGTTTTTGGATTATCTACCATAAATTTTAAAATATCAGGTTCTTGGCTGTTTATTTCTTTTATTGCTTCATAAAAAGAGATTTCATCTTCTCTCTCTGACTTTTTAAAAAATATACTAGGCATTTTCATCCCAATTTCTAAATTCTTTCCAGCTAGAAAATCTATCCATTCTGGATGTATTGCAAAATCTCCTATTTCTAAAGTTCTTGAATAAAATTTATCTTGTAATTCTTTTGGAGAAGCTTCTGATATAAACATATCTGGAAATTTATTTTTAAAATCTTTAGAAAAATCTCTAAAATCTATTGGTTGTAAATTTGAATAATAAAAGTCTGTTGGACCATATAAAATCATTCTTCTTACAGCTTCCTGCATTTCTTCCATAGTATATGGTGCATGATAATCTTCTTTATCAGATTTGCAATATATGGTTCTATCTTTATCGAATACATTTCCAGCATAGTGAAAATAATATTCAAACATTTTTTTAGCAAAATCAAAATCATTTTTAGAAAATACATTTCCATTTGCTCTATCAAATTCCATTACTGTCTCTAAACCATATATGTAAAAAAGATCAATTACACTACTGTCTTCAAAAATTTTAGGCTGTATTCCATAACTTGCTATTTTTTCCTCTGTTGTATATCTCATTATACTGTCAAAATAATACTTATTAGATTCATCTAAGCTACTTGCAATTACATCTAAAGAATAATATCTCTCTAAAGTAGTTTTGGTTTCTGGCTCTAAATTTCTATCTGTTTTACAAATTTCAATAATCTTAGAAGATATATTTTTTTTATTTTGCTCTTCTGGAAGCTCTAAATTAACCTCTCTTGCTAAATCTAATATATGCTCTGAATTTGATTTTAAGCTATTTGCTACATCCGGATATTTATCAAAAATATAAAATAGTTTTTCTTCTGTTATTCCACCATATCTAATCGGTTCATATTCATAATCTTGTAAATTCTGAATAAAGCTTTTTTCTCTAAATATTTCTCTATTATTCCAAATATCTCTAAGAGATATATCTCTTATTAGATATTTTCTTGCTAAATCATTATTATCTCCAAAATCTATTAGCCTGCTTTCTGGTATTATTTCATGAACTTTCGGTATAGATAATAATTCTTTATACAAATCTAAAGATAAAAATCTATTAGATAAAATACTTTCTGCCGTTTCTCTTAATATATTCTCTAATGTAGTTTCATTAATACTGCCTTCAAAATTTTCTACTCTTTGTCTAAATGTATAAGAAAAAGTATTTGTATTAAAAATTTCTATATCTAAAGATTTTGCTACATCTATTGGAACTTTATCAAAAAAATTTTTAGCTCCTATGGATAATCTATCTTGTGAAACATTTTCATATAAATCGTATCTTAAAACATCTTCTATAGATAATATTCTCCTATAAAATCTTTTCTTTACATCTTCTGGCACTTCTTTATTTAAAAAGTTTTCTCTATGTTCTTGCATAAAGCTCTCATCAAAAGTTTCATCATCATAAGCTTCATTAAAATCAAAATTTCTTATATTGCAACCTTTTAACCTAAATGTACCATATCTATTGCTAGTATCTATTATATTAAAATCTAAATTTGCACCAGTTCCTTCAAAATTAAAACCTAAATCAAAAAAACCATCATACTCTTCAAAAGGAATATCTGATAAATCCTTACTATGTATTTCAGCACTTAAATTTTCATATTCTTCTTGTATAGCTTGCTCTTCAGTCTCCGTTACAGTTATTTCTTCATTATCAATTTTTTCTAGTAATTCAAATATCTCTGCTGTTCTTGCTTTTATTTCTCTAAATCTTTCTAAAATCATCTTTGGCATAATAAAATCCTTCTTTTACATTAATTATTTTCTATAAAACAAATTCTTTATTTTTTCTAATATTTTTTTGTACCATGGATTAACAAATTCTACTAAAGCAGTTGGCTGATTTTCTTCTTGTTTTGAAATATCTGTTTTGGTAGTATTTTCTGGTATATTATTTAATTTTTCTTTATCAGTATATTGTTTGTAATATTCTTCAAAATTAAATTCTTTCTCTAATGGATACATTATTTTCTTTTTATAATATAATTCATTTATTTTTTTACTTAATTCTTCTGAGTTTAATAAAGAGGTATTTACAAATACATTCTGTGCTTTTACTAAATTAATAAATTCATATGCTATTTTTCTATCTTTAGTAAATATTGATACTGCAACTGGTCTTAAAGTATTTATTTTTTCTAAGGCTACCTCTAAAAAATCTGTAAAAATTTGAAAATCTATACCTCTTTCTTTTAATTTTTGTTTTTCTTGCTCTATTTCTCTATTAAAAGAACTGTCTTGATTATATATAATATATTGTTTTGAAAATTCTTTTTGTTTTATATAAGTTTTATCGTTTTCTATTTCTATTACTTCATCAAATTCTTCTTGGAAACATTCTTCATAAGGTAATATCATTAGAGTATTACGGCTAATATTAAACTTTGCTAAAGCTTCTACAAATATAATTAATATCATATTGGATAAACTAATTTCACTATACTCTGTTTGTGATATTGTTATTGTATTTCTTGATTTGATTCCTTTAACAAAATATTTTATAACATCTAATACATTATTAGTTTCTACAACAATATTTCCAATGGGCACTAAATATTCACCACTATAATAGTCTTTTCCTTGTTTGAGTCCACTTGATTTTTTATAGTATTCTTCTTCACTATTTGCTAAATCAAAAGCTTTTATTATATCATCAAAAGTTATATTACTTCTTAAGATGTCTATAATTTTCTCAAAATTTTCTCTATTTGCCACAAGTCTTGTAGATATATAATTTAAAATATTTTTTTCAAGCTCTGGATTTTCATTTAAATTATATATTTTAAAGGCATTGTTTAACAGTTTTATTTCTTCCATTTTTACTCCTTTGTACATTAATATAAAATCTTCTTTGGTATATTTCTCCAATTCCAAATTCTATAAATATTTTATATCATTAATACGCAAAAAATTCAATAATTATTTCATATGAAAAAGCACCTCTCCTATGGGGAAAGGTGCTCACCTAATTTGGCTAATGGAACCTCTTTAAGTAGTTTCTTGCTTAAATCAGATCAGCCAACACTTCTGTCAGAACTCCGACATCCTTGCCATCAACGCTCACAACATACTCTGAAGCAGAATACTCTGCCAAGTCAAGAATGTTGACATCTCCTTCGCCATACTGTATTAAGTCAAAATTACAGCTTGCTTATTCAGCATTATTTTTATTATTTAATTTTATTAGAAGTATAGCAAATTTTCTTTGTTTATTGTATAATTTTAATAAATTTTGAATGGAGGAATTAGAATGAAGTTTTATATTGGCTCTGGATTTAAAAATTGTAATTTAGTTAATTATTATTCAAAAATATTAGAAGAAAATGGTTGGAAACATACTTATAATTGGGCAAAACATATTAGTGATTATGAAAGTATAGATGATTTAATAAGATACTCTAAATTAGAACAAAAAGGTATTATGGAGTCTGATGTTGTAATTATATTATTACCTGCTGGCAGGGGAACTCATATTGAACTAGGTATAGCATTAGCATTAAATAAGAGAATAATTTTATGCTCTTCTAATAAAGATGAATTTAGTGTTGAAAATACTGTAAATTTTTACCAATTACCTGAAATCACAAAACTTATTGGCAATGATGATGAAATTATAAAGCAAATCTTGGATATGGAGACAAAGTAATATAAAAATAAACCTACAAATTGCAATTTGTAGGTTTATTTTTAAAACTTTTTATATAATATTTCTGCTACGCCATTTTCCATATTAGTTTTTGTAATTTCTTTTGCATATAGTTTTACATCGTCGCCAGCATTTCCCATAGCAACACCAAGACCAACTGTTTTCATCATAGATATATCATTGCTATCATCTCCCATTGCTATTACATCTTCTATATCTATTTTTAAGTATTTACATAAACCATATATTGCATTTCCTTTTGAGGCATTATTGTTTATTATATTTGCAGACCATGCTTTTGCAGCATGCTCATCTGGTGGATACACATTTTCTATTTTTATATCTGTTCTTTTTAAATTTTCTACAAATTCAATAACTTTTTTCATATCTTCTTCAGTTTTAGTTCCAATAGTTACTTGTAAAATATTGTTTTCGTTTATTATTTCAAATAATTCTTCATTGCTATCTAGAATGATTTCATATTTAACAAAATAATCTTTAGAATTTACATATCTGCAAAAACTTGTTTCTATTCTAATATATAATCTATTTTCTATAACATATTGTGCTAGCATATTACATATATCTTTTTCTAAATTGCAAGAAAATAGCTCTTCATCTTTTTCACAATCATATATTTGAGTTCCATTTGAACAAATAATATATTTATCACAGCCAGATATTTCTTTATACGCCTTTACAGCATCTTTTTGTCTGCCAGAACAAATACAAGCAATTCCCCCTTTACTTTGGACATATTTTATTGCCTTTTTATTTTCTTCCGAAACCATTTTATCATCAGTTAACAATGTTCCATCTAAATCTAAAAATACTGACTTATACATAATCTCTCCTATTTATACAAGATTTTAACTCTCATTTTCATAATTCTTTTAAGCATTTTATCATAAAAAACTTTAAAGATAAAGTACTTATAAGCAAAATGACTTATGGCGAAAATTATTTTTTCTTTCTAGTGACAAAAAAGTTGACAAATTTAAGTATTTTTCAGCATATTTGGTGTTTTTCTGTAAATAAAAAAATAAGCTTATTTTTCAATATATTTAGAGACATATTGGTTTCTAAATATACTGAGAAATAGGCATTGTTGGAGCGAGTAACCAAAGACATAGTTTATATATCAGTATTTTGCTTTATTTTTGTTGAGAAAAGTGATGGGAAAATATGTTATTTTTCATTAAATGTTAATAAATGGTGTTAAAAAATCTCAAATAAAGTTGAATAACACTATTTTATTTTTTAACTTTTATTAACCAATTTACTATGTAGTATTCTTTAGCAATTTATAGTATAATACAATTAATTAATATAATCGTGAGGTATTTTATATGTTAAAAAAAGTTTCAATAAATGGATTACGTGGTTTTGGAGAAAATGAAGATATTTTCTTTTCTTTACCTAATGGAAAAAAAGGAAGTGGATTAAATATTATAGTTGGACCAAATAATTCTGGAAAAACTACAATAATAGAAGCTATTAAATTTTATAATGTTTCTCAAGAAGATATTTCTTTTTCTGAAGGAAAACGAAATGTTAGAAATAATAATAAAATAGATATAATCTATTGTAATAGTAATGACATTATCACAGAAATACATACAATAGAACATGGTGGTAGCCAAGTTAATACTATTGGCACTATTAATTCCAGCAAATTACCTTATATATTACCATCAAGACGTTATGTAGATTATACAATGAATACTAATTATTATCATTCTAATAGAGCCAACTATTCTAAACACCAAATCTTAAATTCTAGAAATAGAACTTCTACTTTAACTAACTTTGAAGAAAGAATATTTAAATGGAATAAAGATAAAGAGAAATTTGACAAAATATTAAAACAAATTATTATTGAACCATTTGATTGGAATATCGAGCAAAATGATGAAGGAGCTTACTATATAAAAATTATTTTTGCCGATAATTCTGTATCACATACTCGTGAAGGGATTGGTGA
This sequence comes from uncultured Clostridia bacterium, assembly GCA_944390345.1. Taxonomy (GTDB): domain Bacteria; phylum Bacillota; class Clostridia; order TANB77; family CAG-508; genus Scatovivens. Next base: position 17,745 of record CALXPP010000008.1, on the reverse strand, counting down.
TGGATTTTGGAGTATTTTTACTATCGTTGATTCTTTATATGATTCTTTGGAGAATGACATTATTGTGATTGATGAACCAGAACTTTCACTACACCCTGCTTTTCAAAAAAGAGTTGTTGATTTACTATTAGAATTTTCTACTAATAGACAAATTATAATTACTACTCATTCTCCCTATTTTATTTCTCTCAGAGCTCTTATTAACGGTGGTAACTTAATTAGAACATATAAAGATAATGTTGCAAATATTAAAACTGGTATAATTACAGATGCTGATAGAGAGTTTTTAAAAGGATTAACTACAAACTTAAATAACCCTCATATATTAGGAAACGAAGCAAAAGAACTATTTTTTATTGAAGATAATATTATAATAACAGAAGGACAAGAAGATGTTATTATTATTCCTAAAATATGTTCTGATTTAAATATTATTTTAAAAGCCTCTCTATTTGGTTGGGGTGCTGGTGGAGCGGAAAATATTTTCAAATTATTAAATTTGTTAAAGAATCTTGGATATAAAAAAGTAACAGCAATTTTTGATGGTGATAAGAGAATTGAATATGAGCGTTGTAAAACTAATTTTACTGATTACAATATAAAAATTTTATCTAAAGATGATATAAGAGATAAAAATGCTATTAATAGAGCTGCCAAAACAGGAATAACAAGTATAGATGGAAAAATAAAAGAAGAAAATAAAGAATACTTTTTACAATTATTGAATGAAATAAATATCTATCATTCAAATTAATTTAAGTCATTATTTTTTATTATAAAAAGCTATTGAATTATTTATTCAATAGCTTTTTAATTGTGTATTTGCACTTAGGATAATTTGAACATCCTATAAATTTACCATATTTTCCATTTCTTTCTACTAAGTATCCACCACATTTGGGACATATCATATTATTTTCTTTTATGTTATTAGATTTTAAGTTACTTTTTATAACTTTAACATGATTTTTTCTTAATTCTTTATCTAATATATTATTAGTTTCAATCTTATTTTTTATTTCTTTTAAATTCTCTGTTAATATTTCTTCTTTATATGATTTTATTAATTGATTGATATTATCTAATTGAACTACATTTTTCGATTTAACTTTTAAATTTGCTTGATTAGATATACAAATTATTGATATAAACTTACTATTTTCTAAATTCAATAAAATTTCCAAAGATTTTATATGTCCATAATTTTGATGAATTGGATTATTAAAATAATATTTGTTCTTTCCTAAATGTTGTGTCCATTTATCTTTATATTCGTCACCTATTATTAAACCAAAATAATTTTTCGTTTCTATAACAAAAATTCCAAATTTTGATATTACAATATGATCTATTTGAGAAGTTCCATTATTAAATTGTATCAAAATATCATTTAATACAATGTATTTGTCCTTAGGTAATTTATTTAATTCTAGTTTTGTCCAAAATTCTCCCATAGATCCACGAATTTTTTTATAAAATAAAATACTTAATATTCCTAAAATAATAATAATCCAAAATATTGGTTGTTTTAAATATGTTTCAATAATCAACTTACTTATAACTTCATTCATATAAAATCCCTTATATTCTAAAATCTTTTCTAATAAAATTATTACTTAATTTATAACAATAAACACTACAAAAATTCCTATCTTTAAAATACATATTTTCATTAAGTAAATTTTTAAATGCCATCTCTTCATTTTCAGCTTCAATAATTCCTAATACTTGTGCATTTTCGCAATCTGGTACATCACTTGTTGAATTAGGTTGATATGTATAACCTTCATCTGTTAAAAAAATATATTTATTCATTTACCTTACCTTTTTATAATTTCCATTTCCCAAAAATTCAATATAATTGTTATCTATTAATATTTGTAATTATTGTCTTATTTAATCCTTCATAAGTCTTACTTTAAGTTTCATAGCTACCTTAGCTAAATTGTTAGAAACTTGAATTTCTTTTATTTCATCTGCAATATCTCGCAACTCATTTTCATCAACAGACAAAATTATATCTAGCTTTTGCTTTGCTCTTGATGCTGCTACATAGAAATTTCTTTTTTGTTCTTCACTTAAAAAAGTTTTCTTTTTCACATCAATTAATATAACAACATTTCCTTCCATTCCTTTAAATTTTCGAGATGTTGTATATAATATATTTTCATTATCGATTTCGTGAACTATTCTATAATTTCCAATATAATCAATATTATTTATAATTGATTCTTTTTCTGTTTCTAAAGTTAAAATTTTAATATCCTTATTTGAAAATCCCATTTTTTTATATTTTGAAATTAGCTTTTCTAATAAATTTAATGTTTTATCTTTTTCTTTAACCATATATAAATTTGGTACTTCTCCTCTTATTGCATTTTCTATCGATTTTACCTGAATATCCATTATATTATTTGCTGTTATAGCAATTTCAAATGTATTCCTACAATTTTTAGATAATACTAATCTGCATTCTGATTTTTGTATCCAATCAATCGATTCTCTTTGATATAATAATTGATTCTTATCATAAAAGACATATAAACTTCCATACTTTTCATCCACATAATTAGAAAAAAAATTTATTATTTTGTCATCAAAGTCTTGTCCTTCATCTATAATTATATCCTCATAATAGAATTTATCTTTTATTTCATTTAGATATTTATATGCATCATCTATATCAACATCATATGTATTATATCTGGCTAATAAAGTATTTAAATTGTATACTTCTATATTAATTTCATTTAGATTACTTTGTATATATTCATATAAGAAATGATTATAGCATAGTAATAAAACTCTTCTTCCTTTTAGAGATAACCTTTTAGCTTGTTCTATTGCAATTAAAGTTTTTCCTGTACCAGCTGGTCCTTGTATGGTTGCTTTTCTTTGTTCTATTAAATAATCTAATAATGTACTTTGCTCTCTTGTTAATCTTAAAAATGCATATTCTTTTTCATCAATTTCACAACCAGTATATTCAATTAAATCAAATTCTGGAGCTAATTTATTAATAATTCTTTTAGATGTAACTTCTGATAATTTTGTATAATTAGCAGAATTATAATATTTATATACTTTATCAATGGAATCTGAAATATTTTCTAAATCTTGTTGTGTAAAAATAATATCTTTTGAATAAGCTGGTGGCAATTCAGGAAATATATTATTTTTTATTGAAGGAAACCAAACCATAGATTGTATTGAACATTTTTCATTAAACATATATACATTTTTCAAAAGATCTATAAATCTATACTTACTTCTATTTGCTTGTTCTAGTGGATTATTAATTTCATGTGTTATATTATTATCTAGTCTTGTTTGTAACCATTTTCCTTCTTTATATTCTATTTTTCCTGATTTAACTTCAATTACTAAAATGCCTTTTTGTGGATGAAATATTGTAAAATCCGATTCTCCCCAAACAACATTTCCATTTCTTCTATCTTTTTGTTGCCATTGAACAGAATAAAAAACAACATATTCATCTGATAATTTTTTTAATGCTTCATAAACTTGTTTTTCGCCATAGCTTGTATTAAAATACATTACATCTTTAGGTATAATCCTTGCCATATATCACATTTCTCCTATTTAAAGTTTTTCGCTAAAAAATTAACTTTTATATCATTTATTTTAAATACCTTTATTCCATACTTTATTAATTCATTATAATCATCTTCATTATAAACTATGGCAACATTTTCTTTTTCCCACAACATACCAGTATGTATGCTTTTTTTATTTGGTAATTTTAAATACGAATCAGCATAATCTGGTATTCTTATATTGTTGTTTTCAAAATCTTTAATATTTATATTGTCAAAAAACATCTCAATTTCATTCCAAGAAATATATCCTTCTAATGAATAAGATCTGTTAAAATCAATACAATCATTTATGTATAGCATTTCATAGTCACTTACTTCAGCATCTATACAATTTATAACTGATTTTAATATTTCTTTTGCATATTTTCTTTTCAAATCTTTATGTACACGTTGATTATTAAAATTTCTTAAACAATTATAACAAGATGTATCTTCATCACAACATTGCATATTCACTTTTTTATATGCAGATAAAAACGCAATTTTTAAATTATTAGATTCTAGTATTCTCTTTACATGACCAGCACCACCAGGTACATTATCAAAAATAATTAATTCGTATTCGCCATTTTCTTTTTTATTTGTAATACCATTAATATCTTTTCTCTCTATATCAAATGCATCACTGATTCCTTCTATTATAGCATATAATGTTGATAAAGCTTTTCTTTTGTCAGTTAAACCTAATATACCAATCTTTATAACATCTGTTTTAAATGTATGTCCCAAAGCCACTTTACTAAGTTGATTATTATCACAAGGATATCCCAAATAATTATTATGGCTTTTAGTAATTGTATTAAGTTCCGCTTTACTTTTATTTAAAACTGTATATCCACAAATATTACATTTAAAAAACGGATTTGAATTCAAAACTAATAATTTATCATCTTTAGCAGATTCTATAGTAACAAAATTTTTATAGCTTATCTTATCATTATTACTAACACCTTCTCCTAAATATTCATAATCTCCTGAATATGTTTTTCTAGGCCTTTTAGTTCTTGATTCTTTATTTTTTTGATCTGTAGCAAAACCATATATTGGTTCAATATAATATTGGATAATATCATTATATGGTGTATGACAATATTGACAGCTTTCAATCTTATTTGTCATTGATTCTTGAACATTAATTCTTTCACAATTTTTGCATTTATAATAAAAGAACATTGAAAATTGATTTTGGCTTTTTGGCTTTAAAATATATCTTGAAGTATATTTTTTATCATCTACAATTATTTCTGAATCAGGAGCATATTCAGAAATAGCAATTGATAGATCTCTAGACAAATTGTATTTATCGTTTAACTTTCCATTTTCATAAATATTTAATTCAACAACATCAACAGGAAAACCATATTTAGGAATTACACAATTTGATGATAATGTATTTATAACCCTACTTGATTTTATTTTATCTACTTCCTTAGAAAAATACTGTGATTTAATGTAGTCTCTATTTAACGAAGATTGAATTTCAGCTTCTGTTAGTTCATTAATTCTATTCAAAGTCGATGCATAAAAATGTTCTAATTCACTGTCTTCATTTAAGAGCTTATCTATCCATTTAAAATTATCATAATCTTTTCTTATATTATCATCTAATATTTTTTCATTAATATATTTTTCTAATTCTTTTGGTTTACTGCCTAAATAAGCTTTAAATGCTTCAATTCCACCATTACAAACTAGCATTTCAACATTTTCAAAATACTCTGGATTATTTCTAAAAAAGAATCCTAAGCAACTTGCCATTATATGTCTCAGTATAATCTTTTCATTTGTTATTTTTAATTTTGGTGGCATTATGTGCCCTGCAATCATTTTAGATGGGTCATCAAAGTATGTATAATCATGTGAATTCGATCCACAGAATGTTAAAACAAATGCAGAAGAATCATTTCTTCTACCAGCTCGTCCAGCTCTCTGTGCATAATTTGCTGGTGTAGGTGGAACATTTCTTAAAAATACATTTTCTAGCTTTCCAATATCAATTCCCATTTCAAATGTTGTAGAACAACTTAAAACATTTATATTCTTCTCTTTAAAATCCTTTTGATATTTTCTACCTGTATCTTTATTTAGTTGGGCTGTATGTTCTTTAACTACAATCCTTTCTATCTTTTTATTCATATATTCTTTTCTATAATAATTATTTTTAAACATTTCATCTGGATCAATAGGTTCTAATTTTCCACTGCAAAACTTTGTTGGACATACATTTTTAACATTATATTGTGTAACTTTTTCACAAATAGGGCAATAATAATATTGTAAATTTTTATAACTTTTTAAAACATATTTTTTTGCATCTATTTGATATAATTTTTCTCCACGATCTCCATCTTTTTCAGTAAATATTCCATTTTTTCCTATATCAAATATCCCATTTAAAAAATTAATTATTTCTTCATTTGAATCTTTTCCTAAAACTCTCTTAACATAATTATATGCCTGATTTTCTCGTTTACCATTTCCCACAGGTACAAAAGAATGCCTATTATCACCAGCAACATTTTGATTTGTTTTTCCTTCTTTTTTAAACACAACATAGTTATCAAATCTTCTATATCCAAATTCTTCTTTTTTAGTATTAGGATCTAAATCTGATTCTGTATATAATAGAGCTGATGAATTTCTAAATATGTTAAATAAAACTTTAATAATAGTAATAAATTCATCTTTTGTAAGAGAAAATGCATTTAATATATCATTCAAGTTAGTAATTTGTTTTAATATATCATTAATAATATTATCATCTAATTCAAACGCAAAAATTCCTATTGCTTCTGCTGTATAATTTCCATCAATATTTAGTAGTTCATTCATTATACAAATCCAAGCATCCATTGAAGCTGTATAATTTGTATCAAAAAGTTTCTTATCAGAAATTTCTTTTTCTAATTTTGCAGGTAATTTTTCTAATTTTATTGATTCATGATTATTTTTTAGTAATTCTTCCCATAAAAGTCTTTTTCTTAAAAATCTATTATGTGTATATTCAAAAAAAGTTGCAAAAAAACTAGCTTGTTGCCTACTATCAGAAAATGCAATTAATTGTTTACCATTTTTTTCTTTTTTTTCATTGTTTTCATTATATATTGTATTGGAAGGATTAGTATTTCCAAAAAAGTTTATTGAAATTTCATTCTTTTTATTATTTTTTTCGTTTTTATTTTCAGAAATTGTTTCATATAAAATTTGAGAAAGTAATGCTGTTGCAGAATCTTTATTCAAATGAAATCCAGATACAATACCTGAACCATTTGTAGTATTCCTGGTGCAACATGGACAAGTTGTTAAATTATTTTTTACTTCTGATTTTTCATTACAAACCTTATATACTTCTATTAAAAATTCTTGTCCACAATCACATTTTTCCGCATTTATATTATTTTTTAAATAAATTTTTCCGCATTTACTACATAAAATACATTCTTCAACTTGATCTTCTAGTTTTTCATCTATTATAGCTTTTTCTTTTAATAAATAATAATTTACATTAGTATTTTCTATATCTCCATAATTTTCATCAATATCAATATCTGAATTTTGATATAAAAAACCATTAAATTCTTTTCCTATTAAATACATTTGATTACAATATTTGCAAAGACCTATTTCAAATGCTCTCATACCATCTATATCTTTATGATTTGTTAATTTCATTTTTTTATTATTTCCTATTGTTACAAAAGCACCATCCAAAGTTCTAACAAATGTATGATATTTAGAATCAAATAAGGTTCTATCATTCTTATTAGCCTTTGAAATTAATTGAATAAAATCAACTAATTCTTGTTCTAAAATATTTATATATTTGCGTAAATTTTCTAATACTTCACTAAATGTTTTTATTCTATCAGATTTTAGTTCTTTAGAAATTAAATATAAATTTTTATCTTGTATTAATAAATCAAAAATTAATTCTTTTACATTATTATATTTTGAAAAATTATCATATTTATTAACTAACTTTTTTATTTTTTCTAAATCATTATAATTATTCATAATTTCTGAATATATTTTGGGGTCAATAGAATATTTGATATCCATGTTATTTAATGGTATTCTTTTTGCAAATATAATATCTTCTTTGTTGAATTTTGAAGTTGTTAGACTTTCTGCAAAATCTATAATTGCATTTAGATCTTTTTTTTCATCACCTAATGTAGCACTTGTTAATATAAATTGTGGCTTTCTATTTGCAATTCCTGTCACACGCCTTAATAATACCGAAATTTCAATTCCTAATGCACCAGTATAAGTATGTGCTTCATCTAAAATAACGAATTGCCATTTCTTGATATTTTCATCTAAAAATATGTTAAAATCATTTGGTCTAATTAAAAGATATTCTAACATTGAATAATTTGTAAAAAGCAAATTAGGTGGATTCTTTCTAATCTCATCCCTACTAACAATTTCGTTTGGAGGTATTTCCATACCATATTTTTCTGTTAGTTTTTTTCTTAAATTCTCTCCACCTTCTTCAACAGTTTCTCCTGTAAAAGAACCAAAAGTTATTTGTGGATAATCTTTTAAAATTTTTCTAATGCGCTCCATTTGATCATTAACTAATGCATTCATCGGATATAAAAATAAAGCTCTTATTCCTTTTCCACCTTCTCCATTTTCAATTTCTCTTAAAATATGATTCAAAACTGGATATAAAAAACTTTCAGTTTTACCAGAACCAGTTCCTGTTGTTATAACAGCATTATGCCCTTTTCCTATTACCTCTAATGATTTTTGTTGATGATAATATAATTTTTGATCAAAATTTATTTTAGATAATCTTAAAAATTCAGTAGATATTTTCCCTTGATTAACTAATTCTCTTATAGATTCACCTTTATCAAAAGGGAATTCTGAACTTATAAAAGGTCCTTTACACAAAACAGCCTCATTTAATTCTTTTTCAAAGCATTTTTCATATTCTTCATCTTCTATTTGGAATGTTGATTTTACATATTCTCTAAATTTTTTTTCAATATGTTTAGATTGTTCAATAGAATTCATAAACTAGAACTTCCTTTCTTTTCTTATAATCGATACTTCATATTCATTTATTAAAGAGCATTCTTTCGAATCATATTCTGCAATTGTTTTATTTATATTGTTTAATAATAATCCATCATCATCCTCTGTAGTTATTATTGTAGTTATCGTTTCAAAATAGTTGGATGTTAAAAATTCTATTTTTACTGGATTTACATTTTTAAAATAGTACGGAACATTTTTTCTCATTTGATATATCTTTCCACTATATACATCATCATATTTATGTTCATCTATAATAATAAATGTATTTTTTAAGTATCCTTCTTTATCCATTATTTTTTTCAAATAATTATCATATTTTATTGACTCTATCTTATAATATCGTCCAATAAAATCTTCGTAATCAAAAAATATTATTTCATCCTCATATATTAATTTTGTATTTAAAAAAAACATACTTGTATATTTTTCTTCAAAATATTGTATTTTATATATTTTTTTTGACATTATATTTTTTATTTTTATTTTTGATTCATTTTGCTTTATATCAAATTGCTTTATTACGACATTATTTTTCACATCTTTTATACATAATTTTAAATCACTCTTTCCAAAATATACTGTTTTTATAATTAGTTCCTTCTTCTCTTTGTCATATATTGCATTAGTTTCATTAGCAATAATTTTACAATAATTTAATATTGATATAGTACCTAATGTAATATAATTGTTCTTTAAAGTAACTATTATTTCTGGTTCTTCCTTATATTTATTAAATATATCTAAATTTAATATTGTTTGATAATCTGAAAAAGTTATCTCACCTAATTGATTTTGGTATTTATCTTTTATATAAAATTTATTATATTTTATATTTTTAAAATATAATTTAGAATATATACCTATATCTTTCCACCATATATATTCATCCATAGTATACCACTGAGCCTTATCATCAATTTTATAAAGTGGAATATTTAATGTAACATCATATGTATATTTATCTTTAAATGGAATTCTTGTGTCTATTGATTCTTTTATGTTTACTTTTTTTTCAATTGTATTGAAAAAAGATGATGATACTTTTATACAATATATATTTTTTTCAATTTTAGAAGTTTCTAAAGACAATTTACTATCCAATAAAAATTCATCTCTATAAAACACCTTACTATTTGTATAATCATATACTTTAATTTTGTAATATCCATCTTTTAATTCTGACAAATCTATCTGTATTATACTATTTACATCATTCACACTATAATTTCGTTCTAACACTTTAAATCTAGCATTATCAACTTCCATTGCTAAATTAGATATATTACAATTATAATTACATAATATACTTTTAACCTTATTGTATATTTTAATTTCACTTTCATCTTTTAATGCCTTTACATTGTTAATTTCTTCTCCTTCTATTCCTGGATTTATTTTTTCATTAAAACTGATTAAATTATCTTTTAATAAAAAACAGCCATTCTTTTTAACATATATTTCACCTAAAATATAAAACATATTTCTTTTTATCTCTTTAATTTCTTCATTGTCAAATCTATCTGAAACTACAAGGCATATTCCTTCATATAAATTATTACTTTGTATTTCTTGTCCATTTTCATTAAACAAAATATATTCTCTAAATAATTTATCTCCGCTATCATAAATTATTTTATTTTCTTCTTTTAATTGATATGTTACTTTTCCAATTGGATTTTCTACTTCTATATTTTTAGGCTTAACAATATAGTAACCAATAGCCTGTTCTACAATTGGTTTTTCTTCTAAAGCTACTAAATCTGTATCATTATAAACATAAATTTTTATTTTTGTAGGATCAAAATTTTTAGGAATCTTATGGATAGGAGTATAAAGAAAAACAGAATTACTCTCTATTACAAAAGATGGTTTCCATCTTGAATACTCTTTTGTTTCTCTTTCTCCTTTTTTTCTATAAACTACCTTTCCTACTCTATTTATATATTTTTCATATCCATCCTTATAGTATGAGTTCTCATAATCAATATATTGATTATTCCATTCTTTATAATCAATATATTTTAAAATGTTTTTACTAAATTCACAAATTTCATCTATATTTTGTTTGTTTTTTATTATATTTTGAGTTGATTGTATAAGTTTATATGTTTTGTTTGTAACATCTATGTCTAAAACATCACTATCTTCTCTTATTTTTTCTGAAATTCCTTCAAAAACATCTTTTATTTCACCTTCAATATTCTCAGGTAACGATCTCTGAAAATTCAACTCATAAATATCGTACATAAATTCATAATATTCATCTAAAAATTCAAATGGAACAATTGAATTTTTTATAGGATATTCAATATATCTTTTATCATTATTTTTAAATTTACTTAATATTTCTCTTATTTTTGCATTAACCTTTTGTTTTGATTGACATTCATACAATTTAATATAATACTTTTCTAAGTTATCATAAAATGAACCATTATATGTTTTTAAAGCAATTAAAGATAGAGATATTATAACTATGTAATATTCATCAGAAGTAAAATTACTTCTTGACATATTAAACAAAATTACTTTTTCAGCTCTATTATTTATAAAATTAAAAAAGTTAGTATCATCATAAAGCTTTATTAAATCATTACCAATTAAATTATTATTTCTTAATTTTTCTTTCATTTCAAATAAAATTTTATTGTATTTAATATCTTCCACAGATAATACTCCTTTTATTTTAATATTATCGACATTTTTCGTTTTTATTTTATCATCAATCTATTTAAAATACAAGAATATGTACCACAAAACAAATTAATTATTCATTATATTTTTCTAATCAATTTTTTATTATCATTTATAACTATTCAAAATCACTACTTGTAGTTAACATAATTTTGTGATATACTATATATTGATGAATTATGCTCAAAAGCTGTTTCTTCTGTGCTAGGAAATTTTAAAATAATTGAATAATTTTGTATTTACGAATACACAAAGCATTTTATGTTTTGTGTATTTCGTGCGTTTTAGGGGATATTTTTTAGTACTTTTCAACACTTTTCAAAACCTTTCAACATTATTCATTACTACTTTTTCATAAAAAGTAAAGTTTTTTCTCTGGCATAAACCTCAAAATTTTAATAAAAAGGAAGGTGATTATTTATGCTCTATCTCTTACTTAAACATCGCTTAATAATGCTCACAAAGTACGGCTAAAAAGAATAATTATTTATAATTATTCTCCTACTAAAGTTCCAGTTTGAAACTGAACTTTAGTAAATAAAATAAGCGAACGAATATATTTGAATGCTTTTCAAATGTATTTGGGAGATTGTTTTATACTTAATTAATTTTAATATTTAACTTTGAAAAAGTTTAAATATTACTAAATTAATTAAGTCCAAGGGGTTATTAGGGGAAATCCCCTAATCATACAAAGTTCTTTCAAAGAAAGTACTTTAGTATGTTATAGCAACAATTTCTTGCTCTATAAAGAACCCCAAGTAGCACATTGAAAATTTAATAAGAAAAAATTATTTGAAATGAGGTGTTATACTTGGCTTTTGCTATTATTCGTAATTCCAAATACAAAAGAAAAGAATTAAATCTTATATATCGACATAACGAGAGAAAAAATACTAATTATTCTAATACTAATATTGATAGAAATAAAAGTTATCTTAATTATTCTCTTAAAAAATGCTATTCTCCATATACTACAAGTTTTAATGAAATTAGAAAAAAATATAACTTAAAAGTTCAATTAAAAGTGACTAATAATATAGCTTGTGAATATATCATAACTGCTAGTCCTGAATTTTTTATCAGTATTGGTACAGAAGAAACAAAAAGATATTTCGAGTGTGCTTATCAATTTATATCAAATTATAAAAACTTAGGTAGTGAATATATTTTATCTGCAAGAGTTCATATGGATGAATCCACTCCACATATGCACCTAGTTTATATACCTGTTGTTCATACAATTGATAAAAAAACTGGAAAGAATATCGATAAAATATCTTGTACTGAATTTTGGTATGGAAAAAACAGTTATAAAGCTCTACAAGATAATTATTACAAATATATGATTAAATGTGGTTTTGATTTAGAACGCAGTAAAAATATTGAAAACACTCATATAAATATAAAAGATTTAAAAATAATTACTAACTATGAAGAACAGCAATATCTCAATAAAACTACATCACACATTGAACAAGAACTTAAAACTGACAATGTTGTTGAAATAAAAAATCACTATAAGAAAGTTATAACAAAATGTAATACTTTAACACAACAATACACAAAGATAAAAAGTATTAATGAAACAAATCAGAAAACTATTGATGATTTAAATCACAAATATTCAACATTAAAGAAAGATTATCACAAATTAGAAAAAACTTGTAAAAACTTAAAAAAATATATACATAATTCTTTTGAATGTATCAGTCACTTAATTGGTTGGTCTTTTCAAAAATTAAAATCTGTTGTTGATAATTATATAACTCAAAAGGAAATTGCTGAGAATCAAAAACAAGACGATTTATTACAAGATAAGGATTCTTTATTAATTGATACAGAAGATGAGAAAATTATTGAGTTTAAGAAAGGTTTTAATGGTGAATTTTATGAAAAGAAATAATAATACTTTTGGATCAATTTATTATAACAAACAGAGAGATAATTGGATTTATGAATATTACGAAACAGATTCTATAACTGGCGAGAAAAAAGATTTAGAAAATCTTTTAAAACGAAAGAAAAAGCTGAAAAATATGTATCTGAATATTCGTTACAAAAACATTCAAAAGCATATATCGAGAATAAGGGTATTACTCTAGGAAATTTAATAGAATTCTTATTACAAAAGAAATATGAATCAAATTTAATTACTGATAGAGGATATGCAAGAACAATGGATACTATTAAAATTATAAATAAATGCTATCTATCGAAAAAGAAAATAGATGAAATTACTAGTGAAGACATACAAGACTATTTAAATGTTCTTACAGAATCTTATAGTAATTCTTCATTAGAAAAAATTTATTTTCAAATTAAAAATGCTTTTATACACTCACTTAATAAAGGTTATATACACGAAAATCCTATGATAGATGTTATAAAACCAAAAAGCAAAAAAGAAGATAAAATATATGAAGCTTTAGAAGTTGAAGAACAAAAATTATTAACAGATTATATTGTTTCTAAATCAGTTACTGAAATGCCTTATAAAAATTGTTTATTACTTGAATTATATATGGGACTTCGTGTTGGAGAAGCTTTAGCACTACAAATTGGTGATATAAATCTTCAAAGAAATATAATTTCTATTAATAAAACTCTCACAACAGATATTGATAATCAATTATGTATTGGTAAAACAACCAAAACTTATGCCGGTCAACGAGAATTACCTATTCCAGACTTTTTAAGAGATTACATAATTGAACAAATTGAAATTGCAAAAAATCATAAAAATCACTTATTATTTACTACTCCAGAAGGTCGATTTGTTAATCACTCAACAATTAATAGGCAACTCAAAAATATAGCAAAACAACTTGGGATTGAATCTCATCTTTCTACTCACATTTTAAGACATACTTATGGAACTCGTTGTATTGAATCTGGTATGAGAGCTGTTGCACTTCAAAGATTAATGGGACATACTGATATTAGCATTACATTAAATACCTATACTTCTATTTTCAACAAATATAAAATGGAAGAAATGGAAAAAGTAAACGATTATTTTATAAACAATAATATTTTAAGTAATAGTTCTAAATTTCAATTAAGTGATAACCTTCCTCGAGAAGATGACACCACATACATAAGATAATTTTTAAAATAAACTGACTATAAAATGGCATTCATAACTTGAATGCCATTTTGTTTAATTACATATATTTTTTTCATAATTTTCTGTCAACATCCTTACATTAATATTCATATTTCTTTTTAAGTTATTCAATATTGGGATTATTTTTTCATAATCATATTCTCTTAAATTTTGTAAAATTTTCTTTGCAATGTCATATGTACAACCAGCAGACATCAATTCAATCCTTTTTAAAATTTTATTTTCAAATTTTGTGTTAACAAATATTCTTAATAAATCCATTACCTGTATTTTACTTAAATAATCTTTTGATACAATAACAAGATATAAAGAATATATTTGATTTAAGACATTTTCATTATCTTTTTTTGACTTTCCTATTACTTCAAAAAAATCTATAATCGTTTCTAATGAAATATTATTTTCTAAAAATTCTTCAATATATATCGTTACGGCCTCAGCAAAATCAGACTCTTGATTCATAAATAAATTTATTAAATTAATATATGTTTCTAACTCACTATCTTTAACTTCTTCATAATTTATAGCATTAATTATTTCATTTTCTCTTCCAAATCCAAACTTAATCTTTTTAAGAATTTCTCTTATTTTATTATTATTTTTTTTATACTTATCAATTGAAGATATATATAATAAATTTTTCAATTGTTTAAGTTTAAAAGTATTAGTTTGTTTTTCTGATTCTAAAATATTACCAACTAATGATATATATTCATCTTCTATTAATTTTACTATTTTTTCATCATTACAAACATCTATAAAAAACTCTCTAGATAATATATAATTTATATCTGAAATTCTTATTATATTCGGTTTTTTTTCTTTTTCAATATACACATCCTTATAATCTTCAATCATTTTTGATAAAAAACTATAATTATCTATTACTTCTTTTTCAAATAATAATAATTCTTTTATAGCCGGTTTTTCTCTATATTTTTTAAATTTTTCTTCATTTATATTCTTCTGCAATATTTTAGCAATAGCCATATTTAAATTTACATTTTTATCGGCTATTAATATTTCTTCAACAACTTTTACATATTTCTCATAAACTTCTTCATTTATTTCCTTAATATCCATATTATTCAAAATATTAGACATTTCTTGACAAAATCTAAAATACTTTTTAGAAATATATTTTTCAAATATACACATTATTTCTAATTTCCTAGAAGATCTCATTATATTAAATTTTATATTTCTAAATATTTCATGTGTTATATTGATATTTATAGTATCAATCTCTTCTAAATAACTCTTAATACTTTCTTCTACTTCATTATATTTTTCATCGCTCAAATATTTACCATAAAAACCATAAATAAAATTTTTATAACCAATATTCTCATGTTCTAACACTCTGTTCATTAAATTAAAAATATCATCAATAAATTCTTTAGAATACCAAAATTTAAAAGAATCTCCTAAATATAAACATAATTTTTTATACTCGTTATACATACCACTTAATGCAAGCATTTTTAATGTTATTTCATAAAATTTTTCATTTTTATATATTTTAGAATACGAATACATTACATTAGCAATTACTCTTCTGCATAATCTCATATGTGTAATTGAACCATAAAATACCGTGTTAAAAATTAAACTTTGTATATCATTTAAAACAATATTTAATCTATTTCCAAACATTATTGTATTCTCTTCTTTTGTTTCAATTGCAAAAGTATCTCTCAATACACTCTCATAGCAGTCTGCTTTTAATCTATCATAAATAGGCATCGTTAACTTTCTATTATGTTTCTCTATTTCTTTTTGAAATGGATTTTCTGAAACAAATCTGTTTTTTATTTGTTCTGATTCTGACAAAATATTTCTTCCATCTATTAACATATCATCTAAAAATGATGGCGAACAATTTAATTTATCTATCTCACTTAATATATTATTATAAATATTAACACTTTCAGAAATATTAGAAGTAAAGAATTTTCCAAAAGCATCCCATCTTTTAATTAAAATATCCTTTTTATTTATTTTATAAATTCTCTTTAATTCTTCGCAAAATTTATTATATTTTTTTATAGGAAAATCTTCAAGTCCCATTATCCAATTCAAAAGAGATTTTGCAAATAACAAATAATTACCAGAAAAATTATATTTTTTTTCTACATTCGAAAATATAAAACTATAAATATAATCTTCTAATTCTTTAAAACTATTAATATAATTAGCATATTCTTCAATATAATCTCTTTCTTCTTCATTATTGGATTTAAATATAGGCAACAAATATTCCATCATTTTATCATTATTATCAAGCATAAGGAATATATCTCTTCCTGCTATAATTCCATTGTTATTTCCATTTATTTTTTGATTAATTTTATTTATTAGACACATTCTTCATATCCCTTCCAGCAATATTTCCATTATTATCTCCATTTATTTTTTGGTTATTTTTGTATTGTTCAAATTTACAACCACCAAAAAATCCAATTATTGCTGTTATTATTGGTACAACAACTTGTACACAAAAATTTAAAACTTCATTTTCCATATTTTTTCTCCTTTCGTTCTTTTCTAATTATATCAATACTTTATATATTTTTAAAGTATTGATTCTCAAGTGGTTTGTTTTTTTCCTTATTTAATCGCATTTATTGTCATTTAAAAATATTCATTGCTATTTTTTCTCCCACCTATACTCCACTTTTTAACTTTTACTCTAAAAAAATCACTTTTCATCCATTTTTCCCAACTTCTATAACTGTTGGTACAACTAAATTATAGAAGTCATTACCCAACAAAATGGCACTTTTTTACCCAACAGATTTTTATTTGTTGGGTAAATTGTTGAGAATTACTCAAAATCACTCAAAAACATTCAAAACCATTGAAAGTTAAAAAGCTGATTTATCAGTATTTTCAAAACCATTCAAAATTGTTGAAAACCACTGAAAATCAGCCAGATTGGAGCGGGTAGTGGGAATCGAACCCACGAGACAAGGTCGGAAGCATTGCATTTTACCACTAAATTATACCCGCATTTATATATTTATTATAGTATAAATCTCGCCTTTTTTCAAGCAATATTATATTACTATTTCAATTGTTTATAAAATTTTTTCATCTACTATTACATTTTATCTAAATTTAAAAAATGAAAAAAGCCATCATACTAGACTTTTCTAATACAATGACTAATTTGATGGAGCAGGTAGCGGGAATCGAACCCGCATAGCCAGCTTGGAAGGCTGGAATTCTACCATTGAACTACACCTGCAT
>CALXPP010000007.1 GCA_944390345.1 uncultured Clostridia bacterium | reverse complement strand
TACTTTGAAACAGCATATAAATTTGTGTGTGGATTTAAAAACTTAGGAGAAGAATATATATTGTCAGCAAAAGTACACTTAGATGAAAGTACACCACATATGCATTTAATATATTTACCAGTTGTCCACACAAAAGATAAAAAAAGTGGAAAAGATATAGAAAAATTGTGTTGTACAGACTTTTGGAAAGGAAAGAATAGTTATAAGGTATTACAAGATAATTTTTATAAATATGTAACAAGAGCAGGATTTGAATTAGAAAGAGGAGATACAGAAGATAATAAGCATATAAAAATAGAAGATTTAAAGAAAGTAACAAATTATGAAGTACAAAAATATGAAAAAGAAATAATAAATCTGGAAAAAGAAATAGAAACAGAAGATATAGAGTTGCTAAAAAAAGAATACAAAAGAGTAATAAAGAAATTTAATACATTAGCAAAACAATATACAAAAGTAAAAGTAATAAGTGAAAATAGTGTAAAAAACTATGAAGAAGTAAAACAAGAAAATGAAAAATTGGAAAGAGATAATAAGAAATTAGAAAACAAAATAAATAGCTTAAAAAAGTACATAAATAAAACATTTGAGTGCGTAAGTATCTTATTTGATTTTCCAATAGAAAGATTAAAAAGAATAGTAAATAATTTTGTAAGGGGGAACAAAGAAAATGATAAACAAAGAAACAGTGATACAAGAAATAAATAATAATGAAGAAAATTCATTGAATGAAAAGATTGTAATGAATTATATCGATAAGTTAAAAAATCCATTTGTTATATTAAGTGTTAGTGATATTTCTAAGGATTTACATATAGGAATAAATCAAGCTTATGAGTTATTTAAACAAAATGATTTCCCAACAATAAATATAGGGAGAAGAAAAGTTGTAACTTTAGCAGCATATTTATTGTGGAAAATGAGTAAAAAAGGAGGAATATAGATGGCAAAAAAAGGTAATAGTGAGGGATATGTATATTTTAATAAACAAAGAAAACGATGGAACGCTCAATATAGTGAATATGATATAAAAACAGGCAATGTAAAAATGAAAACGAGAAGTTTTAAAACAGAAGATGAAGCAAAAAAATATTTAAAAACTATAATGTATCAAAAAGAAAATCCTGTATTTATTGAACATAATGGAATTCCAATTTGTGAAATAATGAAATCAAATTTAAGGTTAAAATTGAATACAAATCAAATAAGTAAAGCACAATATAGTAGGGTATCAAGAACAATAGAAAAGTTAGAGAAAATACCATTAGGACAAAAAAATATAGATAGTATTAATTCTAACGAAATTCAAGAGTATATGAATTCTCTAATAGAATTAAGTAATTCTTCTATAAATAAAGTATATCAGCAATTTAATCAAGCATTTAAGATAGCAATAAATAAAGGATATTTAATGAAAAATCCAATGATAAATGTTATAAAACCAAGAAGTATAAAAGAAGATAAAATTGTTAGGGCATTAACAGTAGAAGAACAACAAGCATTTACAGAGTATTTGCTAAATAAAGATATATCAAATTGTAAATATAAAAATGTTTTTTTAATACAAATGTATATGGGTTTAAGAGTAGGAGAAGTTTTAGCACTTGCAACACACGATATAGATTTGAAAAATAAAAAAATATATATACATAGAACATTAACAACTGATGAAAATAATTGCATAATAATGGGAAATAAAACAAAAACTTATGCAGGAAAAAGGGTTGTACCAATACCAGACTTTTTATATCCATATATAGTAGAACAAATGAAACAAGCAGAGAGTCAAGAAAATAATGAAGAAAAGCTATTATTTAAACCAATAAATCAAAGATATACAAGAAGAACAAATGTAAATTCAGAGCTACAAAGAATATTAGAGAAAAATTTTAATATAACGGATATCTCTACACATAGCTTGAGACATACTTATGGTACAAGATGTATAGAAAGTGGAATGGCACCAGTAGTAGTACAAAGATTAATGGGACATAATGATATAACAGTTACATTAAATACATATACATCTGTATATGATAAGTTCAAAGAAAAAGAAATAGATAAAGTAAATAAATATTATTTAAATGAAAAATTAATTTCAAATAGCAATATAGAATTGGAAGAAAGGTAAAATTACTTAAACAAAATTGTAAAAAAAGCTGAAAAATAAGCTTTTAAACATTTACATTTCGTGTTTAATTAAACAAAATAAAATTATAAAAATAAATAAAGCTTGTAATACAGTAAAATTAAGGCTTTTGAAGAATTGAAAAGGAAAGTAAAAAATGAAGAATTTAAAATGTTTAAGACTTGAAATCATTGATATAAGAGAGTTTGAGTAGTATTACTTAAACAATCCCTAAACAAAAAAATAAATTTAAAAATTTGTTTAAGTAGATGTTTAAGTAAATTAAAAATTAAAATTAATTAAAATAAGTGAAAAGCTTGATATTAAAGGTAAATAAGAGTTTTAATATAAAATTTGAAATTAAAATAAGTTGAAATAAGTAAAATAGCTTGTATCTGTTGATACAAGCTATTTTGAACGATTTTTTCTTTGGTTGCGGAGGTAAGACTCGAACTTACGACCTTTGGGTTATGAGCCCAACGAGCTGCCAACTGCTCCACTCCGCGATGTCTTATATATTATAGTATATTTATATGCAAATGTCAATACTTTATTCATGATATTTTTAAATTATAAGATTTAAGCAGTAAAAAGTTTATAAATTCAACAAAATAAGATAAAAGACTAGATTAATTTGTTATATTATGGTAAAATAGAAATGTGATGTTACATAAAAACATTACAATAATTTATATAATAGGAGTGAATTAAAGTGAAATATATATTTATAGAATATCCAAAATGTAGTACTTGTAAAAAAGCTAAAAAATTTTTAAAGGATAATAATATAGAGTTTGAGACAAGAAATATAATTACAGAGACTCCAACAGAAAAAGAATTAGCAGACTGGATAGAGAAAAGTGGTTTGCCAATTAATAAATTTTTTAATACAAGTGGTTTATTATATAGAAGTATGAACTTAAAAGAAGAATTAAAGAACTGTACAGATAAAGAGAAAATAAAACTATTATCTAGTAATGGAATGCTTATAAAAAGACCAATTTTAATAGGAAAAGATAAAATTATTTTAGGTTTTAAAATAGAAGAATGGGATAAAATAAAATAAGAATGTATAATATAAAAATAAACAAGCCTCTTAATTTTAAGAGGCTTGTAATTTTAATAATTAGCATATATTGAATATTTTTCTATATATCCAATAAAATTTAAATTTTCAATAATAAAGTTTCTAAGTTCAGGAGATTCTTGATAAGATAATTTGTTTTCATCAGTAAGGACTAAAAACTCAGTATTTTTCCTTTCTAAAATATCTTTCTTTAAATTTTCTATACCATTATACCCTAAATTTCCATTGAATAAAAGGTCATATACTCCATGGCTTTGCTTTAATTCTATCATAGTAAAAGCAGACTCACAATAAGTATTTATTACATCTATACCTTCGTTGTTTCTAGAAATTATGTAGTTTTTTAAATTGTTTATCTCTTTAAGAGTTTCATCTTTTATCATAAATCCATAATATGTACTAGTTTTATCAGTAACAAAAGAATGAGTTTGTTCTATAAAAAAATAGTGAAAAACAATTCTAATTACGATAGTTAATAATAATAATATATTAAACCAATTTATTGGTATTATAAATTTTTTCTCAGCAAAAAAGTCTTCTAATATAAGTAAATCTAAAGCATAGAATATAAAAATCAAATGTAAAGGAAGTACAAACAAAAGGTGAGCAGTGTTTATTATAGGGTATAGTATAAAAGTTAAGAAAAATATAAAAATAATTAAAATAGTAAAATTTTGAAATACCTCATTTGTTATAACTTCTTTTAAAAACTTATCTTTTTGTTTGTAAATAATAAAGTAAAGTATAAATGGCAATAAAGTTACAATAATTAGATATGGCGTTATTGAAAAATTAATATTTTTTGTACCAAATTCTATCATTCCACCAAAAGCGTAATTAATAAAATCTTTTAATGTATTAGTTAGATATAGTGGAACTAAAATTAATAATGATAATATACAAAAAATAAAAAACTTATTAATTAAATTAATAAAGAATTTTTTTGTAAATTTATTTAAATATAAATCACAAAGAACTATAGACATTCCATAAAATATACCAATATTTTGTTTAGTAAAAAATACCAAAAATATGATAAGTGAGTGTAGAAAAATATTATAATTTTTATTTAAATATAAATAAATACCAACTAAAGCAAAACTTATAGCAAGTGCACTATAATTTGCACCAGAAGTTATAATAGATAATATTTGTATAAAAATTAATATTGTGCACAAAGAAGCTATATGTTTTGAAAATTTAAGCTTAAGAAAAATTTTATAAACCATAAATAGCATAAAAAAATAAATAATTAAATTATATATTCTAAAACTTAAAAGTGTTGTACCTAAAAGTTTTAAACAAACAAAACCAAGATAGAAGAAAATAGGTGTAGTAATTACATTAGCATCTTTGTAGATTAAAAATCCATTGGTCATTTTTAAAGTGTTTTGTAGGTTCCAAAGTTCATCAGAAGCTTCTATTTCGGCAAAGAAAATTATTAATATACCTATTAATGCAAGAAGAAAAATCATTGATATTTTTTGAAATTTATCTAAAAAGTTACTTTTCATATGATTAAAAAATTTATATCTCCTTTCAAGTTTATATTTTTCAAGCAAAATTATATATGTAAAATTCCCATCTTACAAGTTTTTTTTAAAAATATATTTACAAAAAAAAACATATATGCTAAGATTAAAATATCAAAAAAATATATACTTATATTGAATTTTGAAGAAAAAAGTTATATAATAAATATAAGTGTAGAAATAAAGGAGGATTAATCTATGACAAAGAAAGTTATGAAAATGATTGCTATTATGTTAATTGCTTTAATGTTAGTAGCAGCATGTTCACAAATTGTTTTGGCTACAGACAGCACAAGTTTAACACAATTTGATGGTAAAAATGATAAATCTGGCGCATCTTCTAGTGCACAAAATATCATAGGTGCTTTAATTTCTATAGTACAAGTCATTGGTGTAGGTGTTGCAATTATTATGTTGATAGTATTAGCTATTAAATATATTTCAGCAGCTCCTGGTGATAAAGCAGAAATTAAAAAACACGCTGTTGTTTATGTAGTAGGCGCAATCGTATTATTTGCTGCTACAGGTATCTTACAAATTATCAAGAGCTTTTCTTCAAATATCAGTGCAACAGAATAAGATTAAGATTTGTAAGAAAAGAAAAAACTTCCCTTATGGGAAGTTTTTTTATGCTTTTTATTTTTATACTTTATATCTTTTGTATTACAAATATAATTAATTAATTGACAAAAAGTATCTAAAAAAGCTAAAATAAATATAAATGTGATAGATGACATTACTTGTATTGAAAAATATTGTTAAATATTATATAATAGAAGTATAGAGAGGAGATTATGTATGTACAAAAAAATAATAAAAATCGCATGCCTTATTTTTATAATATTAATAGTAAGTTGTACATTTATATCAAATTCTGTACTAGCTTCTGATAATTATAATGTTCAAGTTTTCGAAAATAAAGATAGTGGAGCAATAGGTACTTCTATCGAAACAGCAGCTGGTACTTTGCTATATGTTATAAAAATAGTAGCAGTTGGTGTTGGATTAATAATGTTAGCAGTACTAGCTATGAAATATATGATGTCATCTGCACAAGAAAGAGCAACTATAAAGCAAAGTGCAACGGTTTATGTAATAGGGGCGGTAGTACTATTTGGAGCAGCTGGTATTTTAGATATTATAGAAACTTTTGTTAATAACAATATGAAGTAATTAAATAATTATTATAAATTTTGAGGAGGAGAAGATGAAAAACTTATTATTGAAAAAACTAATGTTAGCAATTATTGTAGCAATAATATTTTGCACAATAATTATTTCATTACAAAATAACTCTTTAGCTGCAGCAGCTATGCCATCAATTTCTGACATAGAAGGTAGTGGAGATGGTGCAACAGCAACAAGTGTTGGAAATATAGTAGGTTCAGTTTTATATGTAGCTAAGATAGTAGCTGTAGGATTAGCATTAATAATGTTAGCAGTATTAGCTATGAAATATATGTCTGCAGCACCAGGAGAAAAAGCGACAATAAAAAAACACGCTGTAGTTTATATAGTAGGTGCTATAGTATTATTTGGAGCAGCTGGTATTCTAAATATTATAGAGACTTTTGCTACAAAAAACATTAAAGAAAGTTAGGAGGGGATTAAATGAAGAAAATAACTATTTTTTTAGCCTTACTTATAATGTTGGTAACTGTTTTAAATTTTTTAGCTGTAAATGTTGATGCATATGATTATGGTGCTCAGATTTCAACAATAGATGGCAAAAAGGATTCAAGTAAAGCATCAACTTCAACTCAAAATGTAGTAGGTGCTATACTTCAAGTAGCAAGAATCGCTGCTGTAGGTGTTGCATTAATAATGTTAACAGTATTAGCTATGAAATATATGTATTCTGCTCCTGGAGATAGAGCTGAGATAAAGAAACACGCTGTAGTTTATATAGTTGGTGCAGTAGTATTATTTGCATCATCAGGAATACTTGGAATTATAAAAGATTTTGCAGAGAAAAATGTTAAAAAATAAAGATATAAACAATAAATTACTTAGGGTGCTGACAATTTTTGTTAGCACTTTTTTGAATTGAAATCTATAAAGTGTTTCAGACTATTAGGCTAATCAAAAATAATATATTGAAAAAAAAAATAAAATAAGTTATAATATACTTAATAGAAACAAGCGGAGGATAAAAAATGAAATTTAAAGTAAAAAAAGTATTAATTTTAGGAATAATAGCAATTTTATTGTCAGCAGCATTTTCACAAGTATTTGCAATTCAAGGCTCAGACATAACAAGTGCATTTAAAGGTTCATCAGGAACAAATTTACAGGGTGCATCAAATGTGCAGAAAACAATTGGTACAGTATTAGATGCTGTAAGAATAGCATCTGCCGCAATAGCAATTATAATGTTAACCGTACTAGCTATAAAATATATGGTTTCATCTCCAAACGATAGAGCTGAAATAAAAAGAGGAGCAGTTGTTTATGTTGTTGGAGCTATAGTAATGATGTCTGCTAGTTTCTTAGTAACTGTAATTAAAGAATTTTCAGATAATAGTATAAAGGTTAGTTAAAGGAGAAAAATATGAGAAAGTTTTTTATTGTTCTAATAGCGTTAATGCTTGTATCGATTTTATCAATAAATGTATATGCTATGGAAATAGATGAAGTAATTACACAAATGAATGGAGTACAAAAGAGAGATACATCTTTAGGCAATGATGAAGGAATAATGGCAGTAATTAATGATGTAATTGGACTTCTTCAACTGGCTGGTACTGGTATAGCAGTAGTAACTGTAACTATATTAGGTGCAAAATATATGTTATCTAGTGTAGACCAAAAGGCAGAAATAAAAAATAAAGCAATGCCGGTAGTAATAGGCTGTATTATTTTATTTGCAGCAGTAAATCTAGTTGCAATAGTTGCAAACTTTACAAATGATGTTTTAGCCTCATAATTAAACATATTTTAAGTCAAGATACTAAGCTTTTTGCTTAGTATTTTTATATTTTGAATATATTACAATTATGTTAAAAATGGTGATTTTAAGTGAAAATTGTTGAAAAAAATATATTTATTCTATATAATTAATTATAATAGCCTAAATAGGTAAAAAAGGTGGAGGAATAGTAATGAATTTAGTAAAAAAATCCTTGTTAATAATAAGTTTATTTTTATTAATTATAAATATAGTTATAGCAAATACCTATGAAGTAGAAGCTTTAACATTAAAGGAAATGCAAGAAAAGACAGAAGAATTTTTAACGACAGGAAAAGAAGAATCTGGCTCAATAAAAACAGATGGAATTTTTGATGATTTAGTTGGTATGGGTTCTATTTTAACCACTATTGGTGCAGGTGTTATGGTAGCTGTTACACTATATATGGGTATTAGATTTATAACTGCTACTCCAGAAGCACAAGCTAAATTAAAACAACAGTTAATAGGCTTAGTTGTTGCAGGATTCGTTATATTTGGAGCATACTTTATTTGGAAAATTGTTATCAATATAGTAGAGAAATTCTAAAACTAAAACAAAGGAGAAAGTTTATGGGAACATATTATATACCTCGTAACTATAAAGGTGAGACAAGATTTTTATATATTTTTACAGTAAAATCACTAATCACAACAGCAATAGGAGCTGTTGTTCGGTTCAGTTTTTTTACTAATCTTTATGATTTTAAATATGCAAAGTGTAGGAATGATAATTATGGCTGTTTTTGCCTTAATAGGATATGTAATCGGTGCAGTAAAAATCCCAACAATTGTTGGAATACCAATTACTAAAAAAATAGGTGGAGAACCATTAAGTGAAATAATTATTAGATATATAAAATTTAAGAAGAACAGAAAGATGTATGTTTACACAAAGGAGGACAAATAAATGGATAGTATGATTCCTATATTTCAGGTTTTAATTTTTATAATCTTTTTTATAATGTTTTTATTAATAGGATTATACATATATTTATTAAGACCTAAAGCTAAAAAAGAGAGTGAAATTGTAGCAACAGATGAGGTTGAAGGAGACGAAAAAGATAAAGATAAAAAAATTGAAAATTATGGAAGATTTCAAGGTGAATTAACTCAAGAGTCAATATTAGATTTTATGGAATTTGATGAAATCGTAGACAATATGATTGTTAGAAAAAAAGGTACTCAATATGTAATGATTATTCAATGTAATGGTGTTAACTACGATTTAATGAGTGAGCAAGAAAAAATATCAGTAGAAGAAGGATTTGTTCAATTCTTAAATACATTAAGATTTCCAATTCAATTATATGTTCAAAGTAGAACTTTAAATTTAAGAGATATAATTGCTACTTATAAATCAAGAGTAGATACTTTAGCTTCTGAAATAGAAAAATTAGATGCAAGAATTGCACAAGCCAAAGCACAAGGAAATAGAGCAGTTAGAGAAAAATTAGAATTTGAAAGAAAAAGAAAAGTTAATGTATTAGAATATGGAATAGATATAACAGATTATGTTGAAAAATTAAGTTCAAATAGAAATGTATTACAACAAAAAACTTATGTAGTAGTTTCTTA
The DNA here is from genome assembly GCA_944390345.1 of uncultured Clostridia bacterium. Lineage (GTDB taxonomy): Bacteria > Bacillota > Clostridia > TANB77 > CAG-508 > Scatovivens. Next base: position 54,077 of record CALXPP010000007.1, on the reverse strand, counting down.
CTATTCTGCTGAAATTGGTGGAGGTCTAGAGAATTTTTCTAAAGAAGAAATTTATAATATGTGTTTCTCAGAACTATATACAAGATGCCAAAATATTGCTAGTGCATTAGCTACTTCTCAAATAACAAGTAAAATTTTAGACTCAGAAGAATTAGCAGAACTATTGTATATAGCTTATAATAGAGATGAGGCTGAAATACTACAATTTTCTAAAGCATTAGATGCTCAATATGATGCTTTATATAGTACAGGTAAAGATGTATTACAGAAGAAACAAGAAAAATTAGATAGAGAAATTAATCTTGATGCTATAGATATAGCAACAGATAGTATTTTAAAAGCAGATAAAATGAAACAACAAGAAGATTTAACAAGACAAATAAATAAAGATCAGAAAGTAAAAGAAAGAGCATTAGAATTATTAGATACTTATGAAGATCAATTAGATCCAAGAGTTTATAAGTTAGCTAAAAAAGAAGTAGAAAAAACAATGGATGAAAGGCAAAAAGAGAAAGAAGAAAAAGCCCCAAAAGAGGCAGAACCTAAAAAAATAGAAGCCCCAAGAAAAAAAATAGTTAGAAGGAAGACTTCAGATAACTAAGGATAAGGGAGGATAAAAGATGTTTGGAAGTAAAAAAACAGAAAGTTCAAATGAACTAGAAACTTCAAAAACAGAAGTAAGTAAAGGTGTTTTTAAGAAAAATGAAAAAAATATTAAGAGTTTAATTGCACCTGGTGGTATAGATGCTAGCTATACAAATCATATTGAAATTGCTTCAACTAGAACTAGATATGCAAGAAGTATGATTGTAGCAAACTTACCTAGAATGTGTACTTTCCCAGAATTTTTAAGAGGAATGTATACTTTTGGAGATTTAAATGTTTCTGTATTTATAAATCCTGTTAGTGAAGCTAGTTCTCAAACAGATTTAAATAGAACTATTAATGAAATTGAATCAGAAAGAATTGTAGCTTTAGATAGAGGAGATATAAACAGAGAAAGAGTTTTAGCACAAAAAAGAGAAGAAGCTGAGCAATTAAGAGATGCTATTGCAGCAGGTTTCAATAAATTATTTGATTCATCTATTATTGCAACAATATTTGCTTATAGTATGGATGAATTAGATAGATACACAGAATTACTTTCAAGTGAGATGTCTAAAAATTTAATAGATATTAAGCCAGCATGGGCTATGCAAGATGAAGCTTTTCGTTCAAATATGCCATTTTGTGATAATAAAATTTCAAAATCACATACTTTTGATAGAAGAGCTATGTCAACGGTTTTCCCTTTCTTTACATCAGATGTTGGACATGAAAATGGTATTCCACTAGGATTTAATAAGCAAACAGGATTACCAATTCTTTATGATAATTTTAGCTCTAAATTGACTAATTACAATATGGTTATATTTGGTAAATCTGGTGCTGGTAAATCTGTAACTATAAAAACAATTACTGCTCGTTCATCAATTTTAATGGGAATAGATAGTTTAGCTCTAGATGCTGAAGGTGAATATGGAGCAGTAGCTGAAGCTTTAGGTGGAGTAAATGTTGTACTTAGTCCAACTTCAAAAACAGTTATTAATTTATTTGATATAGAACCAGAAAATGTAAAAGATGAAATTACAGGAAAAGAAAGAACAGTACTAAGTGTAGAAAATAAAGTAGAAGATGTAACTCAAGGTTTACTTACTATGGCAAGAGGTAGTACTAGAAGCCAAGATGTAAATGAGCTTACAAAACAAATTATTTCAGAGTCTGTTTTAGAAGAATATGCTGCACTTGGTATTACAGATAATGTTGAAAGTTTATATTCAAAAGAAGATGGCAATAGATTTGATATGAGTTCAAATTATTTGGGTAGAAGAAAAAAGGAAATGCCTACAATTGGTTCTTGGTATAGAAGAATTTGTAGAAAAGCAGAAGAGAATACCAACCCAGATTATCGTTTTCACTATAGTTATCTAGTAAAGGTTATGAAACAATACACAAGGGAATTTCAAGGACAAATGGCATATTTTGATGGACAATCAACTTTTGAACTTTTAGAGGGAGTTCCTTTTATAAATATTGATATTTCTCAACTTGAGGAGAGATTTGCAAGACCACTAGCACAACAAATAATGCTTTCATGGGTTTGGGAAAAATATGTAAAGAAAAATAGTGAAGACAAAACTAAAGCAGCTAAAAAAAGAGTTCTTGTCGATGAAGCATGGATGTTACTTCCATACCCAGAAGCAGTAGATTTTTTAAATACAATGGCAAGAAGAGCTAGAAAAAGAAATGTATCTTTAGCTGTTATTTCACAAAAATTCCAAGATTTTTATGAAAAAAAAGAAGTACAAGCAGTTTTAACTTCATCAGAAACCAAGCTATTTTTAGCACAAGATAAATCAGAAATTGAGTATTTAAGAGAAGTATTTAAGCTAAGTGAAGGTGAAGCAAGTTTCTTAATTACTTGTAGTAGAGGTGAAGGTTTACTTAGAGTTGGTGGAGATTCAGCAATCTTAGCTATTCAACCAACTAAGAAAGAGTTTGAATTTATGGAGACAAACTTAACAAAACAAGCAGCATTAGAAAGAGCAAGAAAAGCAGCAGAAGAAGAACAGTAATAAATAAAACAAAGGGGATAATATGAAACGAATTTTATCTACACTACTTTGTGTGATTATATTAATTAATTTCATATTTGCAAATTGTAGTTATGCAGAGCAAGCAGAAAGTTCAGCAGATGAAAGTGCTATGCCAGATATTGCATCAGAACCAATGGAATATAGCGAGAATGTAATAAACGATATGACCTATGAAGGAGATTCGACAGACCCAAGAACTGGAGAAACAGCTGGTTTTAATATTTTTGAAGCAGCATCATTTGGAGTTGTAAGGGCTTTATTAGGAATTGTATGTATGATTTTTAATATTGTGCCTTTAACGGCAGAACTTTTAATGACTATAATAACAGCAGATGGAACAGATGCAATAAATAGTATAACTAGTGCTAATAATGAATTCTCTTTTTCAATTGAAAGAACTGTTTTTAATGAAATTGGAATATTTAACATAGATTATTTCGATTTTGGCACAGAAGTAAAGAAATTTAACTTTTTTGGTTTATTTTCAGAGTCTGAGGATGATACTGTACAAATACCAAATTCAATGATAACAATAAAGAAAAGTGTTGCACAATGGTTTTATATTTCAAGAGCTATTGCACTTTCAATATCTTTATTAGTTCTAATTTATGTTGGTATTAGAATGGCTATATCCACTGTTGCATCAGACAAAGCAAAATATAAAAGTATGCTTATTGCATGGGCAGAGGCTATGATTCTTTTATTTTTACTACATTATATAATTCAGATTTTTTTGGTGCTAGGAAATCTTTTGTTAGATCTTGCTTATAAAGTAAAAGAAGCACTTGTTACAGATGGAAAAGAAAGTTTTGAACAAAACTTATTAAATACAATAGTTTTTAGATTATTTACATCTTCTGGTACAGAATTGTTAATTTTAACTTTAATGATTTGGTGTTTAGCTTTTACTCATTTTAGATTTTTCTTATTATATATAAAAAGAACAATCATGGTAGGATTTTTAATTATAGTTGCTCCGTTTGTTACAGTAACTTATCCAATAGATAAAATGGGAGATAATAAAGCACAAGCTTTTGGATTGTGGCTCAAAGAACTAATGATACATATTTTTATACAACCGATTCACGCAATTATATATTTAATATTTGCCTTTACAGCAGGAGAGATAGCAACATTTGCACCAATATTTGGTTTGTTATTTTTAATGGCAATTCCTTCAGCTGAAAAGATGGTAAGAAATATATTTGAATTAAATGGAAGCTCAACGATTGAACAATTACAAGCAATAGGTAAGAAGAAAAAATAGGAGGTATAAATAGTTAATGAAAACAGAAAAAACGATTAGAAAATTAATTATTATATGTTTTATAATACTATTTATACTTGCAGTTGTTTTATTAATATTTGTTCAAAAAGAAAAAAATAAAATTGAAGAAAACACAAATTCTATACAAATGCAGGATATAGTAAATTCTGTATATGATAATAATGCCTCATACAGTAGTATAAAAGAATTAGTAGAAGCTTATGGTTGTGTTTTTATAAATGAGATTAAAGAACCAATTGAAACTATATATTTATCATTTGGGAAAAATTTATATGAACCAGATGGAACTAGTAATCAACAATATTTTGAAAATTTAATTAATGCATCCGCTAAAAGACTATATAAAACAAGATTTTATTTATATGATGAGGAAAAATCTATACAAATTTCTGTTGTATGTGATTTAGTAAATTCAGAAATTAGTTATAAAATAAATAATATATCAAATTACTTTAGTCGGAATTAATGGTGAATTATATGAAGAAGCTGAGAATACGAATATAGTACAATATCAGTCAATTGAAAAAAAATATAATATTTTGTATAATCTAATAGATCATAACATGTTTTTAACAACTGAATTTGGAGAATCAGAAGGTTTAGCAGAAGATGGCATATATAAATATTATTTAGATAAAACCGTAAAGGTTCGTCTTTCAGCAGGAAGAGTTAGAAATATAGTGTTTTTACCAGAATATAAAGAGGAAGTTTTTTACGGAATTTATGTAGGCACACCATTAAAAGAAGTAAAAGAAAAACTACCAGATGTTGCTTTTGGAAGTATAGAAGAGGGATTTTTAGGATATAGAGCCAATGAAGTATATGTTTTTTTCTATGAAGATGAAATATCTGTATATGGTTATAGCTATTATGAACATACCGATTTTGAAGAGTATTTAGGGGAATACTTACAGAGCAAAAATTTATCTCAATTTGTTAAAAATATAACTTCTTTATGGCAAAGTTATGAAGAATTTGAATATGATGAAGCAAATAAAAATTTACATTTAACTTATCCTGCAATTGGAGTTACAATTGATATTGTAAATAATGATTCAAAAGGAATTGCTTTATATTCAAATTATTACTTTACTGATTTATCTAAAAGATATATAGCAGAAGAAAAAATAACTCTTAAATCAAAAGAAGATGCTATATTTAATAGTGAAACTAATCGTAGATTAAAAGAGAATAATTAAGGAGTATATTTGTGTTTAGTAAAAAAACAAATAATAGAAAAAAAAATCCAAATAGAGATGTAAAATTGTTAGTAATTTTATTTTTTGTAGTACTATTACTAGCGATTATTTCTAGTATCATTTCTAGTTTGGATTTTTCTAATACTGACTCCTCAAATAATATAAACATAAATACTTTTGAGAATATAGAAGATGTTCTAACTTTTTATAATTGTACTTATATAAGTGAGCAAAGTAGTACTGCTGAAGGATATGATTTAGATATATATACAAAATTATCAAAGATACCGTATGAAGATGAAGAAACTAGTAACGAGAATTTTTATAATAGATTATTAGATCATTCTGCAAGTGTTTTAAATTATCAAAATTTTAGATTTATAGATAGTGAAAATGATTTAACTGTTGAAGTTCAATGTGAAAATGGCAATATTAATAAAGTATTTATAAATGGAATAGAAGATTATTTTGCATATATGGAATCTCAAATTAGTTTAAAAAAATATAAAGAGATTCCAGTAACAGATTTTTCAATTGATTCAGAAGAATTGTCAAACTTGATTGCTGGAAATTGGAACTCAAATTCAATAAATTTAGGAATTTCAGATGGAAATTTTCAAAATTATGAACAATATATGGAAAGAGGCATAAAATTAAGGAAAATTAATGGAAAAATTTATAATATTGTTTATACAAAAGCATACACAAATCCTGTAATTAATGGTATAATAGTAAGAGATGGACTTGATGTTGCAAAGAATAAATTAGGAAATCCAAGTTTTGAAAATTCAGAAAATAATATGTATGGATATAAAGGACAAAATTTTTATGTTTTTGTTAGTAAAGATGAAATATCTATATATAGAAGAGAAGAAACAGATTATGCTGAGTTTATAGAATTAGTAAATAAATTATCAACAGGGGAAGTAGATTTATATGGATTTATGAATGAATTAACATATTTATGGCCCGATTATAGCAGATATATTGTAGGAACAGATAATTTTTATATAAATTATCCTACAAAAGGCATATCTATAAAAAGCAATTATGATAATACAAATGCAATAATAATATACAATAATTGCACAATGTCCACAGAGCAAATTTCAAAATGCTTGGATTTGTCAGAATGTTTATCACAGATGCAGGTAGATAATGTTTTTGAAGATGAAATAGATAGAGTTAACGAAAGAGATAGCTTATTATATAATTGTGAAAAGTTCTTAGAAGAAAATAGAACAGAAAATAATCCTTTAATAAATAGTTTATATGGATTCTATGCCATAAAAGATGAAAATAATAATATAAAAGAAGTATATTTTATTTCTAAAGATGAAAATAGAGCTAATAGAGAAATGGTTGAATATATAGATACTTTTGCTTGGCTTTCTGATACTATATTTTTATATAGTATTCCACAAAGAGGGATATATTATTTTGATTTAGATACTAATAGAAAAGGAAGTATTTTAACAGGAGATGAAGAATTTAAAATACAAAGTTGTAACAATTATTTATTAAAATATGATGATAAAGAAATTCAGATAAGTTTTTAGAAAGGAGTTGCAAAAATGAAGAAAACAGTATTATTAAAAATTTTAGTAATAGCAATAATAATAACAACTTTTTCAACCTTTCTAGGTACAATGCCAGTATATTCTGCTGGAAATATGGGGGATTTCTATTATAAAGGAACTACAACGGGTTCATATACAGTAGGAAAATCTTTTATAAGTAAGTTAGTTGATGCTTTGGCTGGAATAGCAGATTATATTTTGGGACTTTTTACAATGGGGTTCCGTATAGTAGTTATTGGTTGGATAGAACTTTTTGAATGGATATTAGTAAAAACAATTGATGCAATATGCAAAACAGATTTAGCTTCAGGCGACTGGCTTTTTGGATTTGATATTTTTCAGAGTATAATGGATGTTGATAATAGAGTTACTATTGAAAAAATAGTACTAAATAAAATACCAATATTTGATGTAAATGTATTTGATTTTTCAACAGGAGAGGAAGAAGAATAAAAAATGAGAGGAGGTAAAATAATGAAGATTAAAAAAGATTTTAAGTACATACTTTTTATTTCAATTTTAATATTTAGTATTTTACCTCACTTTTCTTTGGCAGCAGAGGGAATAAATACAGTTCTTATTTTAAAAGAAGCAATTGCAACATGGTATTATTTAATAAGAACAATATCAATAGCTGTAATGCTATTAGCATTAATCTTTATAGGAATAAAAATGGCAACTACGACAATAGCATCAGAAAAAGCTTTTTTTCAAAGAATGCTTTTTGATTGGGTTGCAGGTATGATTTTAGTTTTTGGAATTCATTATATTATGATTTTTATACTACAATTAAATGAAACAATGTTAGATATGATTTCAAAAACAGCAGATTCAATATATGAAGCAGATCCATCTGAATATGGTGGAATAGAGAACCAATCTAAGACAAATGATGATATAGAAGTAAGTATTTTTGATACAGTAAGGACAAGAGCTTATGATCCAAAGCTAATTAACGGTACTACAGGAATGGTAATGTACGCATTTCTTGTTTATTATGCATATAAGTTTACATTTATATATTTTAAGAGATATTTAACTGTTGCTGTTTTAACGGTCGCAGCACCAGTAGTTGCTGTATCTTATGCTTTAAATAAAGTTGTATCAGGTAAAACAAAGATATTTTCTAATTGGCTAAAGGAATATTTCTTTAATGTAATTTTACAAACAATACATGCGATAATTTATGTTACTTTTGTATTAAGCACTTTAAAATTATCTTTGAATTCAATATCTGGTATGTTTTTGGCTTTTATGCTACTAAACTTTATGAGTAAAGCAGATAAGATTTTTAGAACTATATTTAATATTGGCGGAAATGGAAGCTTAGTAGATGATATAGCAGATAAAGATGTTGGAAAAGAAATGATTAATAATTTTAAAAATCTTACAAGTATATATTTAGGGAATAAGGCAATAAGACAATTTGGAAAATGGGAAAGAAAGAAACTTTTTTATAAGCCAGCACAAAAAGCTTTTGGAGCTGTAATGGCACACAGAATGAATAATTCAAAAGATAATCAAAAATATGTAAAAGATGATTCTGGAAGAGAAACTACTTTTACAGAAGATGATTATACTTCTTTTGAAAATAATGCAGATATGCAAGCAATACTTGCTAATGAAGCAGAGCTTGATTTAGTAAGATATGATTTAGAAAAACTCAAATTAAAGATAAAAGCAAATAAAAAGAAGAAGAAAGATTTAGAAAAGAAAATACAAACTACAAATAATAGTGCTGATAAAAAAATCTGGGAAGATGAATTACAAAAATTAAGTGAAGAGATAGCTAAAGATGAAGAAAAAGAAGAAGAATTAGAACTAGAGAGTGATGCTAAAGAACAAAAAGCTCAAATATTATTAGACAAATTCGGAAATTCAAAATTTGCAAGACAATTTGCTTTTAAGCAAAAAATGAAAGATGTTTTTGATCCTAGAAAATATACTGAATATGATGCTGAAAAAGGAAAATATGTTGGAATTAGAGCAAAATATAAGGGAAGATTTATAAAAGATAAAGATGGAAATTTAGTGCAAATATCAAGAAAAAAACTATCTATGTTTGAAAGAATGCTATTAGAAGATGAGCTAACTGTAGACAGTATTGGAATGAGAATGAAAGATAATATAAATGCAAGCACAGTACTTGGTATGACAGATGAAGATAAAAAAATTTTATCTGCAGATATAAAAGACATAAAAAATGTTGTAACAGGATTTTTCAAAGGTTTCTTAAGTATTCCAATGTTTATAGAAAGTCCAGCTATAGGATTAGGACTAACTGCATCAAGTGCATCCGACTTTATAGATGTTTTCTCTGCCTATACAAAAAAGAATCACGCAGAATTCTCTTTACCAACAGATTTAGCAAATACAGAGGGATTATCAGTAAAAGATGTTAAATTTATTAGAAAACAAATGAGTAAACAATTAAACACTGCCAGAGATGACTACATAGTAGAAAGTATAACTACAAAAAATAAAAAGTTTGTAAAGTTACTTGCCAAAGGTTCTATTATAGCTACAGGAAATATAATGGGAGCAAAATTTATAAAAGGAACACAAACAAGGAAACATGGAGGAGCAGGACAAAAATTAACTAGAACAGGTGGTACTGGATATGCAGAAAGAGAACATGTATTAAAGCAATTTTACAAACAAGATGAGTTAAATAGGAAAACAGAAAGACTAGTTTTATCACGAAATTCACAAGCTATGGGATTAGACATAGCAAATAGAGAAATAGAAAGCTATAACCAATCTTTAGAAGATAGAAGAAAGCTATTTCAAGAAGCAGCTTTAAAATCTAATACTGCACTTAATATAAATGGAATTTTAGTACCTACTAGTGATGATGCAACAGATGAAGAAAAAATGAGTGATATATTAAGTGCAAAATTACAACAGAAAAATGCAGATAAAATATTTATTGTTGCAGCTGCTGGAGCTACAATAGAAGAATTTGCAAGAGAAATAATGTATTCTAAAGAACAGCAAGAAGATGTAGTTGGTGAATTTAATGGAGTACAAATTAACGCAGAGGATTTTTCTTCTGAGCAAGAAATTATAGAAAGATTATCAAGTACTCTAGATAATAAAATTGCTGATGGAAACTCTGAAAATGCTAATGCAACATTAGTAGATTTAGATGATAAAAAAGTTTTAGTAACAGATAAAATGATTGAAAATGCAATTTTAAATGCAGCTGCTAATAGAAAAAAATCAATTTCTGAATTTACACTAGAAGAATCAAGTTTTAAAGAAATAACAACTCAATTAGAAACTGAAATATTCAAGAAAGAAGATGTAAGTGTAGATAAGAAGGATAAGCTTTCAAAGGCTCTTGAAAAAAGAGTAGAATTAGTAAAAACTAAAATGGTAGTTTCAGAAGCAACAACAGATTCATTTAGAGAAATAATTAGTGAAAGAGGAATTACAAATGCAGGAGATCTTAGTGTTTCTGAAGTTGAAAGTAGAGTATCAGATAAGCTAGAAGAATGGGTAAAAGTAAAACCTAATGCCACGGCATCGGTTTTAGATAATATTGCAAAACAGAGACAAGCTTTAGATAGTAGTAGTGTAAGTGATAGTAAAAAATTAGCACAGCCAGCATTTGGTGGAAAAACTATAGAAGAAATAACAAGTTCAGCTGTACAAGCTAGACATCAAGCTCTTACTAATTTAAATAAGAAAAATGCAGGAAGTAGTATATCTGAAGAAACAACTAAAAAATTAAAAGAAAGTCTAGAAGAAAGACATAGAAAAGAGTTCCAACAATTTTTAATAGATGTAACACAAGAACAAGATGATAAAAAATTGGCAGAACTATTAGCTTCTGTACCAGAAGAACAAGCAGAAGCAGCATACTGTGTTTTAGATGTTCAAAGATACAATTTAGAAGCAAATAGGGTAAAGCAAAAGGGTGCGAAAGCTAAACATTTAACTTTTGACATGGATTCATCAGGAGTTTTAGATAGCTTAAATAGTATGAAGTCAAGTGCAGAGATAAAAACAGGGGATAGAAGAGTAGAAAATAACTATGATAGCTCAGTAGGAGAACAAGATACCAGAGTAAAAGAATCTGATGGTGTTGTAGACCCAAGTAGAGAAAGTTCAAGAAGAAGTGCATTAAATCAATCAGATTTAATGACATCTAGAAAAAGAAGTGGTATAATAACAAGTAAGGAGATAAATTCTGGTATAGATAGACCACTTAGAGACTTAGCAAGTTTAATAGATAGTATAGGAAAAGATAGATAGGAGAATAAAAGCTTATGAAAACACTCACAAAGATATTAGTTTGCTTTTTAGTATTTTTAATATTATTTAATTTTACATTAGCCTCTGATGCTTATAATTCTAATATTTCAGTTGAAAATATACAAACAGAAAATATTCCAGCTGAAGGTGGAATGGGTGCATCAGTAGCAGAAAATGCTTTTAATACAATTTATAATTTACTTATGAATTCATTAGGAGCTTTTGTTGGATTTATGACCTGGGGATTTAGAATTGCTATTTTTGCAATTCTTGCAGGAGTACAAGTTATTATATCTGGAGTTGTAAGTTTAGGTGGTGTTACTGCAAGTGGAATTATGGTTACACCTTTCACTATATTTTTCAATCAAGTTCCATTGCTAGATGTAGATTTTATGAGTTTTGATTCTCCAAGCAGTGCAGTAAATGATTTTAGAACTCAAGTTGCAACTTGGTATTATATATTAAGAATTATAGCTGCTGCAATATTGTTATTAATACTTATATATATAGGAATAAGAATGGCAATATCTACTATGGCACAAGATAAAGTAGTATATAAAAAGATGCTAGCTGATTGGGCTACAAGTTTAGCTTTACTATTTTTATTACATTATTTTATAGTATTTATAATAAACTTAAATTCAAGTTTTATAGAAATATTAAAAGGTGTTGGTGGAGCTGAAGATCATGTTGGAAACTTTATAGATTATATTGCTAATGTAGCATTACAGTCTGTATCTGTTGCAAGTGGATTTAACGGAATTGTAAGTATAATTGTATATGCAGTTATAATATATCAAACACTAAAATTTTTACTTTTATATTTAAAGCGTATGATAACAATAGGATTTTTAATTATAATTTCGCCTTTAATAACAATTACATACTCAATAGATAAAATAGGAGATCAAAGAGCACAAGCATTAAATACTTGGATGAAAGAATTTTGCTACAATATATTAATACAACCATTTCACTGTATAATGTATTTAGCTTTTGTTAATGTCGCAATTTCTTTAATAGAACCATCTGCTTTGGAAACAATGTTCAATATAGTATCATTTATCCCAGGATTAAGTATAATTGCTACTGCAGGAAATGCAGTTGCGAATACTGTAAATGGAACAAATACTCTAGCTGCTGGTATTTTAGCTTGTGTATGTATAAGCTTTGTTGATGATGGAGAGAAGATTATAAGAAAGATTTTCGGATTTGAAAAAGCTTCTTCTTTAGACTCAGCAGTTGCTGCAGCTGCAGCTGTCGGAACTTTAACTAGCAAAGCTAAAGATCTTGGAAGTAAAGCTAGCAAATACAAAGGTATGGCAAAAAATATGTTTAAAGCACCAATGGCAAGAGCATCAAAAAGCTTAAATCAATTACAAAATACAGCTAAAGGAATTGCAAATTCAAAAACACCCGTAGGTGCGGTTGTAAGAGGTGCTGGAAAAGTTGGATCTAAAGTACAAAGTGGAGCAAAAGCAGTTGCATCTGCTCCGAAAAAGCTTGCAGAGAAAGTTGCTAGTACGGAAAGATATAAAAATTTTACAAAAACTGCAAAGAAATTTGAAGAAGATAGAAGAAAATATGTAGACGGAGAAGGAGGAAAAGGCGGTAGAGCAAAAGAATTAGCAGAAGCTGCTGGTAAGAATTGGGATACTTTGGGAGATGCAGAAAAAGAAAATTATAGACAGCAAGCAAGTGCACAATTTACAACAGAAAATGTATTTAGTAAAAACCTAGGAAATGTAATAGCAAGCTCTATAAAATCTTCTGCAAAAGGAGTAAAAGGAGTAAGAGGAACTATAAATTCATACTTAAATGATAAAGAGTATATGTCAACTGTAATAGGAGCAAGTGCTGCTCTTGCAACATATGGATTAACATCAGACAATGCAATAGCATCAATATTAGTTGGTTTAGGAGCAAAAGAATCTGCTAGTGAATATTTAAAAGGAACTAAGAGACAACTTGCTCTTAATGCAACAGATAATATGCAACAAAATACTAGTATTACAGGAAAAGAATTTAAAACAAAAGAAGAAAAACTTTCACACCTTCAAGCTGTTAAATTTGCTGGAGACAATGGAAGATATGAAAATAGTAAGATTAATGATGAGCTAAAAGATTTAGTAGCAACTTTTCAATCTCTAATACAAGGAATGTCATCTAGACAAGTTAATGCTGTGGCTGCTGATATGCAGAGTAGTTTAATTTCAAAACCAGGAGAATTTAATATTGATAAAGAATTTAGACAAGCATTGGAAAGGCAAATAGGAAAAGAAAAACTTGATGCTATGTCTGATTCAGATAAATCGACTTTGGAAAATCAAATGAGAGATTTCTTAACTACTTGTGCTAACTCTAGATTATATACAGCACTTAAATTAGGTGAAGATGGACAAATAGAACCAGAAGATTTTGCTGAAAGAATTGGAGATACATATGCTTTTGCTGGAACAGCTCAAAGAAATGTACATCATTATAGAATAGAAAAGGAAGAAACTAAAGTAACATATGAGAATCAAGAGGTTATAGCTGATAAAATAAACGAAGTAAATTCAAGATTTAGAAATATGGAAAGTGCTACACAGTCTACTATAGATTCAATTGTAGATGATTTAAATAGAGAAATATCAGCACTAGAAAATTCTAGAGATAATGCAAGTAGTAGTCAAAGAAGTGATATAGATAATTTAAGAATGACTTTAAATCAAAGACTTAATGATGTTGAAAGAAATAACAATATTAAATATAAAGACATAAGATAATAAATTATTTAAAAGGAAGATATATATGAAAAAAAATGAAAAATCTAAAATACTTTTAGCAATAATAATTTTATTAATATTACTAATAATTTTAGTATCTGTACAGGGCTTATTAAAAGAAAAAGAACAAGAAGAATTAAATACATATAATATTGTAATTTCAAATGGCATTATAGAAACAGATGCAAATTATGAAGAAATTGCTAAAAACACATTAACTGAAGAATTGCAAGGAATGAGTGAAAGAGATAGAATGGAAACATATATTTCAAACTTTATTAACCTTGTAGAAAATAAAAAATATGAAGAGGCTTATAATTTGTTATATGATGATTTTAAAACTAACTATTTTCCAACTGCAGGTCAATTTCAGTCATATGCAGAAAAATATTTTCCATCTATGGCTAGTTTAGAGTTTACAAATATTGAACGAAATGGAGATGTATATGTTCTTTGGGTTACTATTACAGATTTAATCAATGGAAAAAAAGATGAAGCAGGAACAGAATATAATTTTGTTATAAGAGAAAATAATGTAAATGATATTGATTTATCTTTTAGTGTAATAGAAGAATAGGAGAAGCTATGAATTTTGTAGATTTAAGGTTAAAAATAAAACATTTTTTTAGAAAAAATAAAAAAATAATATTTGTTATTGTAATAGTTTGGTTATTTATTTTCTTTATTAATCAAGTTTTAAAGCTTTATACTCCAGAGCCGGAAATAGAAGACACTTATGAACCTCATGTTTCTGTAATCGATTCAAGTCAAAAAGTACCAGAAAAATATCAAACTAATATAGAGGACTTAATAGAAGAATATGTTAGCTATTGCAATAATAATGATTTTGATAAAGCATATAATATGCTTTCAAAAGATTGCAAAGAATATGCATATCCAACTTATGAAGATTTTATAGATCACTTAAAAATTGTAATGTATACACCAAAAAAATATAGTATTCAAAATTATTCAAACTTAGATGATATGTATATCTATTCAATAAGCTATACAGATGATTTTCTTGCAACAGGATTAACTAATACAGAATATAGCTATACAGAAGAGAAAATGGCTTTTAAAGAAAATGAAGATGGTCAATTAGAGATGTCTGTTGGAAATTTCATTAAACATGAAAATATAAATTTATCAACAGAAAATGAGTATTTAAAAATTGATGTTAAAGATAGAATAGTAAATTATGCTACTGAGGAATATACATTTAGATTTACTAATAGGACAAATTATGATATTGTAATTTCAGACTATGTTGAAGAAAACGAAATAACTTTATCTTTATCTAATGAAGTAAGAGGGGCAGAGCAACACGAAGATATAGTTTTAGGTTCAAATGAAACAAAAGATGTAAAGATTGTTTTTTCAAAATATGTAGATGATAATGATAGTTCTAATTTTATTAACTTTAATAACATTAGAGTATTAGAAGATTACTATGGAGAATTTTCAGAAAATACAGTTATAGAAGACAAGATAATAAATGCAATAGCAAAATTTTCAATGAATGTAGCGGTAAATAGATAAAATCCACAATAAAAGAGGTGATAATATGTTTAATGTTGATGATGAGCAAAATCCAGAAGAAAGAGACCCAAATGCAGAAGAGGAAGAGAATTTAGAAGAAAATGGTGAAGAAACAGAAGAAGGTGGAGAAGAATCTTCTGAACAGAGCGAGAAGCAGTCAAAGAGTGGTACAAAGACAGGTGGAGTAGCTAAAGACATTGCTAAAAAGAAAATAGAAAAAGAAGCAAAGCAAAAAATACTTACTAAAATGGGAACTACAAAATTAATGTCTTTATTAGCTCCTATTTTACCATATTTAGGAATTGCTTTATTAATAATATTATTAATTATAATTTTGATAGGAATTATAATGTTTTTGTTGATGCTTCCTGGTATACTTATGGGTAAAATTACAGCTTTAGTGGAAGGTGCAGCAAAAGCATTGGAAAGCTTTTGGGAAGGAAAAGAAGATGCTGCTGTTGATACAGAAGATATAATTGGTGTAGCAGATTATTTAGAGAATATGGGTTATGATTTAAAAGAATATGGATTTGTAACTTCACCTGTTGAAAAGGCTTCATTTGATGGTAGTGCAGAAGATGCTTATATAGATGATTCTGGAATAGGCAGAAATGCAGACGGTATTACAAATATCAACAGCGAAGTAATTAGAACATATTTAGTCTCAGATAATTATGTATATTGTTGTAAGAACTTTAACAAAAATGTGAAAGAGGCCTTCTCGTCTTTAGGATCTTTCTTTTCAGGATTATTTTTTGATAGTATTAATTGGGGTACTGGTTTAATAGGAATATATAAAGAAGATAAGAGCTTTTGGGGAAAAGATAAAATTGGTCAAGCTGGTGCAAGTTATAGTAATGGTTTCTTTAATAAATATGATATAGATGTAGATGCAGAAGCGAAAACCTTAAATATAAAAACAAAAACGGGATTCTTGGGCTTAGGTAGAGGAAGAACTTTTACATATAACTTGGAAGGATGGACAGCTAGATATGGTATGCCAATAGAATTTTTATTAGCTGTACATCTAACGAGTATGTCTCCGGATTTAGCAGTAGATTTAGCAACATCTTTTGATACGGAAGTTGTAATTTTATTACATGAGACAACTTCAAATGTACAAGCAGCATATAAGACAGAAAGTGGAGATATGTTAGATAGAGATCAATTGATAGATGTTACTGGAAGTGTTGTTAGTAAAAAAGATACAGCTAAGGTATTTGCAAGTACTTCTTTAACGAGCCCAGATAGTTGTACAAATGAAGATGGACTTTGTAGTACACTTGCTAAGAGTGGAGAACTTACAAAAGCATGTGCTGCATGTGAAGACTTTGTAGAATCTATTCGTGACGATTTAAATGCATTAGCAGATAAATCATTAGACACTTTTATACCATATATATCAAAAGTAACAGATCATTGGTTTAGAGATGTTTACTTTGTTGCAGATAAAGAACAAGAAGTAGTAATGAATGACAAAGAATATGAAGCTCAAACAAAAGAAAGATGGACAGATTATGAACATACTTATGATGAAGATGGAAATATTGTTTATAGTTTATATAAATTAAATGATGATGGTTCACTTAGTTCAGAAAAATATGAAGGAACACAAGAGGATGCTGAAAAAGAGGGAATAAAAGTAGCTAAAAAAGCTGTAACTGAGCAAGTACAAAATATAGCAGAAGAAGGAACAATAATAGATGATGAATATTGGTCTGCTTATAAATTTGAAGATACGGCAGGTAATTGGCAATTATATTCAGATCAAGCTGGTGAAGGAGAAGACTCTATTGATATAAATAATAAAGAAAATGTTTATATTAAAATTGATATTATGGGAAATGTTACACAAATTCAAGATGCACAAAGAGGTGTAACAAATCCTACTATAAAACAGATATTCTCTACAAACAGATATTATATGTATGATGGAAAAGCAGAAACAGCTGATGCAATAGCAGAAGATAGAGAGGCTACAAAAGATGATAGGGATAAAGATAATACATCAGAAGATAAGAGAAATCCAGACTTAATTGGTTCATTTACAGTAGATAGAGATTCTTTAACTGCTTTCAATATATTAGAAAACATGAATACCTTTGATGCTGATTCAATTTATAGAGATTTTAAAGAATTGATTGTAGAATTAGATTATTTTGATAAAGAAGAATTAACACAAAATCCAACTGTTGTTTGGGAGTGGCCTATACCAGAATGTGGTTCAGGTGGATGGCCAATAAGAAGATTTGAAAAAGTAGAAAATGAATTTGGAACTTTAATAAATTCAAAAGTTGATTTGGAAAACTTGAAGAAAAAAAATGAAGCATCAATTGAAATTGTTAAAACAGGAAAAGGTGATGAAGGTGATCAAACACAAATAAACGATGGCAGTGCAGAACCAGTTGAAGAAACAGTATCTAATGCTCAAAATTTAGAATTAGCAAAAGAAGAGAAATTTATTAAAGAAAAAAACGAGCAGGATAATGTGATAGATGGCAATTTAATTAATCCAATAGCAGGACTAGAAGCCTTATATGCATCTAGTGGTGGTGGATCTGGCTCAGGATATCAGGGTTCAACTTTTATTGAAACAGCAAAAAATGTTTGGGAGCATGTTGTAAATGGAAATTATACATATGATCAATCTTATGGGAAAGCTGTACCAGTACCGGAACCACATATAGATTGTAGTGCATATGTATCTTGGGCACTATATGAATATGGATATGATGACTTTGGAGGAGGACAAGCTAGTACAGTAACTTTTATGACCACAGATTGGAATGCAAAATATGGTTGGGAAGTAATTGATGTAGCTGCAGGTGAAGATTGTAGTGGAAAATTACAAGAAGGAGATATTTTAGTTAGAGAAGGTGAAGGTACACATCATGTACAAATAATAAAAGAAATAGACCCAAGTGGAAATGTTATAGTATATGATTGTGGTTCTACATCAAATTGGAGCCAAGAAAATCTAGAAGGAATGGTATATAATAGTTTTTCAAAAACTAACCCTGCACCAGGAAAAATAATTAGAGTAGAAGATCCAAGTAATAAAGGCGTTGAATTTAAAGGCTATGAAGGATATCAAGATGTAGTAAGTCCAATTTCAGGAGAAATAATAGAAGCAGGAACAACAACCATAAACAATATAGAAACAGGTGTAGAAGAGGATGTTGGATTTATAAAAATAAGAGCTTTATCAGAAGAAGATGTTGAAGCATACTTTAACTCAGAGGATGAAACACTAGAGGGATATAAATATTATTTAGAAGAATATGAAAGAGCAGGCGTTTGCGATTATATACTATATATTGAGGGCTTTGACTTAAGAATTGTAAACGAAAACTTACAGCTTACAAATGATCCAGCTATAATAGACGAAAGTACAGCAGAAGTAAAAAATAGTTATACAGAAAGTACTTTTGAAGATGTTCTTTCACCAGATGTAAGAGAAACATTAGAAGAAAAAGAAGAAAAAAGAGTAGAAGCAAAATCAGTAGTACAAGCTGATGGAAAGATATTTGTAAAAGAAGGTACTGTACTTGGAAAAACATATACTGATGGAGCCGATGCTGAAGCAAATACGGAAGGTGAAGAAGGAGCAGAAACAGAGCCGCTTCCAGATGATGCAAAAGAAAGACCAGGAATATCAAAAATACCGGAAGATCAAAAGACAATGACAACAGATGATGGTGAAGTAATAGATATGCCAAATGGAAACTATATTAGATTAATTTTAAGATCTGATGAGACTGGTGGAGGTCAAGGTCAAGATAAAGACTCAATTGTAGAAAATATTGAAGATTACTTAGAAATTGATAATGGTGAAGAAGATTTGGATTTAGATTGGGAGTTCTTCTATTGGGTACCATATGAAAGTGGACCTGTTGGAGAAGAAGGAGTTGTTAATAATCCACCAATTGGTTCAGGTCAATGTGCAATAGCATCTTGGAATTCATCAGAAGCAGCTGCAGGTATTGCTCAATGGACTTGCTTAAGTGATGGTGGTGCAAACAATATACCAGAAGTATGTAAGAAGTTAATAGAATTAGATTCATCTTTTTGCGGTAGCTTATCAGCCTTTACAGAATGGGATGCGGCAACGGTTGTATCAAATTTCTCCCAAGTTCAAGCGGCTTGGTATGAGGTATATTCTCAAGATCCGGATAAGTTTTTAGATTTGCAAATGCAAGTTTGCTATGAAGGCGACTTTAAGCCACTTGTAGAATCTATGGGAATGGAATGGATACTTCAAAGACCAATGGTAGTTCAAGGAACATTATTTTCTTGTATGAATTATTGTCCATATCCAGAAGCAATAGGTCATACTGCTTGGAGTAGTTTAATAAAT
The DNA here is from genome assembly GCA_944390345.1 of uncultured Clostridia bacterium. GTDB lineage: Bacteria > Bacillota > Clostridia > TANB77 > CAG-508 > Scatovivens. Next base: position 34,447 of record CALXPP010000007.1, on the reverse strand, counting down.
GATTCAATGGATGATTCTGCAATTATTGATGCTGTATTAAATCAAGCAGGAAACATTGGATCTACTGCTGGAAGCTTAGCTGGTAGATTCCACGAAGCTCAACCTAAAATAGCACACGATATTTTAGATGGTACATTTACAGATGTAGAAGGTTGGGTAAGAACAGGACAACCTGCAGAATATAGTACATAATAGTAGCATAAAATAATCTATAAATAGTTAATAAAGGCAAGGTGGAGAATATGAAAAATAAAAAGGTAATATTAGCTTGTATAATTCTTTTAGTTATATTACTTGTAGTAATAGGTGTTGTACTATATACTAGTCCATATAATAAGGCTTTGAGAAAAATAAAAGAAATTAATGCAACAACAAAAATAGAAGAGGCAAATGTTTATACTGTAGATATATATAAATTGTTTAATATATATAAAGGAGATTTAACTTCAGAAGTAATAAGTAAAACCTATGAAAATTTTGCAGTTAATATAATACCTAGATATTATAAGGCTTGTAGTGGACTAGATGAAAATGGTATAAATAAATATTATAAAGGTAATAAAAATACTATTAGAGTTGAGCTTGGAATACAAAATGAGGAAGATTTTCAAAAATTCATACAATATCTAAATAATAACATTAGTGATAGTAATTTAGTATTTAAATCTACAAGAGCTGTTGGCGAATCAATAAAAGGATATAAAGATTATATAGAAATGTATGTAGAAGTAAATTACGAGAATGGCACAAATTTAGTATTTAATACTCATATTTCTAAAGTAATTACTACAGATATTACGCCAATTACTTATTCAACTGATGTAAATAGTGAAATATTAGAAAAAGAAACTCAAAAGAGACAAGAAACAGAAGAAATGCTAAAAAAAGCAAATGAAGCTAATAATGATCCAAACGCTCCTCAAAGAGGTCATGGAGTTCCAATAGATTTAACTAAACAATAAATATAAAAATTCCTAGAAGAAATTTCTTCTAGGAATTTTTTGCGTTTTAAATTAGAAATAAATTTACCAAATTAAAAAGCTAATTAAAAAAATTTTTTATAAAATATTATATTTCTAATTTTTCCAAAATTTATACTTGCTATATATTGATAAATAAGATACAATAAAAATGATATAATAGGTAAAATAGTAGAAATTTGTAGAGAAAAGGAGGGGCTGAAAGTGAATAATAATTTAAAAAATACAGATAAAAAACCAGAAACTAAAGCTCTTCCAGAAGTTTTTAAAGAGCTAGAAAATATTAGAAAAACACAAATAAAAGAGCAATTAGAAGAGAAAAATACTAAGAAATCTACAAAAAGAAAAAATAAAAAATCAAATAGAAACTCAAAAAACTTAAAAACAAATTCAAATATTATGCAAAATAGCAAAGAAAACAAATTAAAGAATGCTAAAAAATCAAAAAGTGTGCAAAATAGTACATATAATAAACAAAAAACATCAATAAATTTTAAAGAAATAATAACAGAAAGAGATCCTTTAAGTATAGTTATGCTTAGTGTTGTAGCTCTACTAGGAATAACAATGTTTTCAAGTAATTACATATTTGCAAAAGAAGAAGAAAGCTATTTAGAGAATAAACCCAAAGAAATTATTGGAACTTTTGAAGAAAATGAAAATGCAATTAATTTACCAGAAATTTTAACAGAAAATATAAATACAACAGAAAGTAAGGAAATGCTAACTACACAAAGACAGGTTGAATTTCAAACAGAATATACCGAAAATCCAAAGCTTCCAAAAGATGAACAAGTAATAACACAAACAGGAATATTGGGATTAGAGGAAGTATCTTTTATAAGGACTTATACAAATTCAGAAATTGTAAATGATACTATTATAAATGTAAAAACACTTGAAAATCCAGTAACACAGAAAATAGATGTAGGTACAAATGAATATTTAGCAGAGCAGAAAATTCATATAGGAGATACTCTTTATGCTAAAGAGAGGACAACTTTATACAAAGATATGGATGAAAACTCTGAGCCAATAGGAATAATAATACAAAATTATGATGTAGCTTTATTAGATATAATTGACAATTGGTGTAAAGTTCAAATTTTTGATTACATAGGTTATGTAAATAAAGATAGTTTCGTGTCAGCTTCAATAGATCCAAATATGGTGGAAAATTGTAGGAAACAAAAAATAGTAACAAATGTAAATGAAAATATGAATATGAACCAAAAAAGTGGTCTTACCTTGGATGATTATAAAACTATTTTTTCGAATAATTCTAAAGATGTAAATAAAATTTTTGAGCAAAATGCAGAAGTATTTTATAATATGGAACAAAAGTATAATATAAATGGTTTATTTGTAGCGGCGATTGGAATTCACGAGAGTGCCTGGGGAACTTCAAGCATTGCTCAAAATAAGAAAAACTTATTTGGATATGGAGCTTATGATTCAGATCCATATAATATGTCTTATATGTTTACTGAATATGCTGATGGTATTGAAGTAGTAGCAAAAATGCTTGCTAAATATTACATAAATCCAGCTGGAACAGAAATATCTGAAGGTGAGACAGCTGTTGCAAGTTACTATAATGGTTCTACTATAAAAGCAGTTAATGTTAGATATGCAAGTGATCAGGAGTGGAATATAAAGGTATTTAATATTATGAAATCTTTATATGATAAAATTGCTCCATAATACTGGAATATAGATTAATAAAAAGAGGTAATTATTGTGCAAAAAAAGGAAAAATTTAAACTTGTTTTGAAAACAATAGCAGTTATAATTCTTATAGTAATTTTAATATTGGCTATTAACTTTATTTTTAGAAGAAACAAGATAGTTCGAAACTTTTCTAATCAGATTACAAAGACATTTGAGGAAAATAAGAATCCAAATTTTAGAATTAGTCAAATTTTATTATATAGTAGTGCTGATGCAACAGACTACAGTCAAAATAAAGATTTACAAGATTTATCAATTTCACAATTTACTGATATTGCAATATATATAGAAAATGATGCAAAAGAAGAATTAAGTGAAGCTAATACAATAAATAAAATTTATATAGATAATATAAAGATAGAAAGCAAACAAGAAAATCCAGATTTTAAGTTTGAGTATAAAAACCCTCAAAACTTTGGAAAATTTGAGGATTTAACAAATAAAGAAGAAAAAATAGAATTTGAAACAATTCACTCAAACGAAGAAGATAATAAAGATTACAGTACAGCTAAATTTTTTACAGATTGTTCAAATCCAATTACACTTGGTTTTGTAAATTCAAATATTGTCCAGCATTTTAAAATGGAAGAACAAAATAAACTACTTTCTTTTAATGGAAGTATTTTGGAGCTTGCAAATGTCGATTTGGAAAAAATAACTCCAAAAATCAGTTTTGAAATTCATATATTAAATAATTTAAATGAAGAATATTTTTGTAAAGTATTTTTAAATGTGGACTTAAAAAATTCTGAAGGAAGCATTAATTCTGGGTATATCATTTTACTAAATAATTATTCTGGAAATGAGCATAGTTTTATAAAAGTAGAAAATAATTAAAAAGGAGCACTATATGCTAAAAAAAAGAAAAATTTTATTTATATTTATAATACTTATATTTTTTATAATTCCGTTAAAAGTTTTTGCTAATACAGAAGAAATTCTTGATAGTATTTACTATAAAGCTGGACCTGAAACAGCGGATACGGAAATGAAAGTTAAACTTTCAAAAATAGAAGAAGAGTATTATTTATTTTTACCAGCTTCTGCAGATATAACAAAATTAAATATAGTAAATGATTCAAATATAGAAATTAGTATATCAAAAGATGGAAAATATTTTGATATAGATAATAGTAGTTTTTTAAATATTCAAGACTTTTATAAAGAATTGCCATCAAATAATGTATATTCTTTTGATTTAATTGTAAACGAGCAAGGAATAGGAATAAGATATAAATTAAATATAATGAAATCAGAAAATATAGATAGTATGTTTATTGTAAGTGAGGATTTATCTAAAGATAGAGAATATATAGAGGCAGATCCTACTCATAATGCAAAAGCAAATGGAGACATAGCTTTACTAAAAAGTGATAACACTCTAATATACGATGGAGAATTAAAAGAGATAAAAGGAAGAGGAAATTCTACTTGGCAAAAAGCTAAGAAACCTTATCAAATAAAATTTGATAAAAAACAAGATTTATTAGAAAATGGCGAAAAGAGTAAAAAATGGATTTTACTTGCGAATTATGTAAATGCAAGTTTGATACATAATGAAATTTCTTATAATTTAGCGAAAGAAATTGGTTTAGATGGCTCACCAGATTGTAAATCAATAGATTTATATTATGATGGAGAATATAGAGGAAATTATCTACTTTCTGAAAAAGTAGAAATTGGAGATGGTAGATTAGAAATTGAAGATTTAGAGAAAGCTTTTGAGGAAGCTAATTCAGATGTAGATATGGATACTTTACCATTAGCAAGAGCTAATACAGAAAATGGTGCTTTATATCAATATGTGGATAATTTAAATAATCCAGAAAATATAAGTGGTGGTTATTTAATAGAATTAGATAATGCATACTATAGCGGAGAAAGAAGTTGGGTAAAAACTACAAGTGATAATTATTTTGTAGTAAAATCACCTGAATACGCATCTAAAGATGCTATGAATTATATAGGAGAGTTCATACAAGAAATAGATGATTGTATAAGAAATAATGGTGTAAATCCAAATACAGGGAAAACTTTGGAAGAATATATTGACATAGAATCTTTTACTAAGTATATATTAGTTCAAGAATTTATAAAAAATTGGGATGCTTTTGCTTCATCAACATTTTTCTATAAGCCAGAAAATGAGGATAAATTATATGCAGGACCAATTTGGGATTGTGATGGCTCTTTTGGAATAAGATGTGATTTAGAAGGATATACTTCACCTCAAGGATTTATGGCAAGAGGGTGGAATAAATATTTATTAGAAAATCCAGTAATAAAAGAAGAAATCAAAAATTATTTTAACAATAGCTTCGAACCAATAATAAATAATATTTTATTAGGTGAACAAGAAGGTAAATATTTAAAATCAATAGATGCTTATGTGGATAATATAGATGCCTCTCAAAAGATGAATTATAAGTTTTGGGATATATACAGTGAAGCTCTTATAATTGATTTTAATAGTTTTGACGAAAGCATAGAATATTTGAAAAATTTTACAAAAGAGAGAATATTATGGCTAAAAGATGAAATTAATTTTGAAGACAATACAGAAGAAAAAATTCCTAATTTAGTTATTTGTGAACCAGTATTTTTTGATGCAGAATATTACGAAAGCCTTTATTCAGATTTAAAAACTATATTTGGATATAATTATCAAGCTTTATATGAACATTATATGTCTTGTGGAAGATATGAAGGAAGGCAAGCTTCTAGAGTTTTCAACCCAGAATTTTATTTAAATTATTATTCAGATTTAAAACAAGCTTTTCAAGGGACAGATAAATATATTAAGGCCTTAGAACATTTTGTAAGTTCAGGTGTTAGAGAAGGAAGAATAGGAAGCGCAAGTTTTTCACCAACATATTATAGACAAAGTTACCAAGATTTAGATAATGCTTTTGGAGATGATTTAAGACAATATTATATTCACTACTCTATGTTTGGAGTTAAAGAAAATAGAACTGCTATGTCAAACATAATTATAACAAATGAATACTTTTTTGATGCTAATTGGTATTTAGAAAAATACGAAGATTTAAATAGTGCTTTCGGAAATAATTATGAAGAAGCCTATAATCATTATATAAATATTGGAATTAAAGAAGGAAGATGTGGAAGTGCAGTTTTCGATCCAGTCGAATATTTAAAGACTTATGAAGACTTAAATCAAGCTTTTAAAGGAGAAGATAGATATACTGAGGCAATAAAACATTTTTGGGATTTCGGAATTAGAGAAGGAAGAATAGGAAGCAAAGATTTTAATATAAATATTTATATAGAAAATAATAATGATTTGAAAAATGCTTTTGATTCAAATTTATTAGCATATTATGTTCATTATATAAATTTAGGAATAAATGAAAATAGAATTTGTAAATAAACAGAAAAGAGGATATATAAATGCAAATAATAGTTTTAATAATTTTAATTTTCGTTAATGCATTTTTTGCGGCAGCTGAGATTGCTTTTATCTCACTTAATGATGCAAAGATAGAAAAAATGGCTAAAGAAGGGAATAAAAAAGCAAAATCAATTGAAAAAATGATTAAAAATCCTAGTAAATTTTTAGCGACAATTCAAATAGGGATAACACTTGCAGGTTTTTTATCTAGTGCTTTTGCAGCAGATACTTTTGTAGATAAATTAGCACCAATACTAAATGATTGGTTCCCAACAGTAGGAGTTTCAGCTTGGAGGGCAATTTCATTAGTTTTAATTACAATAATTCTTTCTTATTTTACTTTAATTTTTGGAGAATTAGTCCCAAAGAGATTAGCAATGAAAAATTATGAAAAAATAGCTTTTGGTTCAATCGGTATAATAAGAATAATAGCTTTACTTACAGCTCCTTTTGTTAAATTTTTAACATTTTCTACTAATGTAGTTTCAAAAATTTTTGGTGTTACTGAAAATGAAGAAAGTATAGTAACAGAAGAAGAAATAAGAATGATGGTAGATGCTGGTCAAGAAAAAGGAACAATTCAAAAAGATGAAAAAGAAATGATAAATAATGTATTTGAATTTAATGATAGAACTGTCTCAGAGATAATGACAGATAGAACCAATATGTTTGCTGTAGACTTTAATACAAGTATCGGAGAAGTTATAGAAGAATTAACAGAAGAAAGAGGTTATAGTAGAATTCCTATATATGATGAGACTATAGATGAAATAAAAGGAATTGTTTATTTAAAAGATATACTTTTATCTAATAAAAATAAAAATAATAAAATTAAAAGTTTAGCAAAAGAAGCTTATTTTGTGCCAGAAACCAAAAAAGTAAATGAACTTTTTAAAGAATTTCAAAAAAATAAAAAACAAATTGCTATTGTTGTTGATGAATATGGTGGAACTGCAGGAATAGTTACTATGGAAGACATTCTAGAAGAATTAGTAGGGGAAATTTATGATGAATATGATGTGCCAACTGAAAAATATGAAAAACTAGATGAGAATACATTTTTAGTAGATGGAACAATTTCAATTTATGAGCTTGAAAAGATATTAGATATATCAATTCCAGAAGGAGATTATGATACTTTATCTGGATATATTTTAGAAGAATTAGGTAGAATTCCAAAACCTAAAGAAAAACCAGTAGTAGAAACAGATAAAGCAATATATAAGGTAGAAAAATTCGAAGATAATAGAATAGTTAGTGTAAAGATTTGTAAGGTTTTAGAAGAAAAAGAAGATGATGAATAAAATATAAAAAAGATGTGCTGAGCACATCTTTTACTTTTTGGTAATGAAAACCCCCTGTTTTACAGGGGGTTCTAAAAGCTTCTTCAATTTAATTACATAAAAAAAACACAAACTTTTAATAAAGTTTGTGTTTTTGGAGGCGCCACCCGGATTCGAACCGGGGATCAGAGTTTTGCAGACTCGTGCCTTACCACTTGGCTATAGCGCCATACTTATTATAAAAAATGGAGCGGGAAACGGGGCTCAAACCCGCGACCTTCGCCTTGGCAAGGCGACGCTCTATCAACTGAGCTATTCCCGCACACAATGCTTTTGCATAAGCATTACTATAATACCAGAAAAAAAATAAAAAGTCAAGACATTAAAAATATTTTTACTTAAAATTTTATATAATTTGCACTTACCTTGTAGAATAGCATTTTATTTTTAAATTAATATTAAAAAGTTTTATATTTTAAGTTTAATATATTTATATTCAAAATATTTGTAAAAATTACAATATATAAAAATTTTATATTCTTACGCAAATAAGGAATATACAATTTAAATAGTATATGATATAATTTAAATGTAATTTTAAATAAGAGGAGGAGTATATGAAAAACAAATTTTTAAAAAAAGTATTTGCTTTTATTATATTCTTAACTGTTTTACTCACAACAATTTCAGAAAAAAATGTAAGCTATGCAGCTTCAAGTAATTACTATATAAAGGTAAATTATGAAGCTAATGTAGTTACTGTTTATGAAAAAAACGGAGATAATCTAACACCAATTAAAGCAATGATATGCTCTTGTGGTACGGCTACTCCCAAAGGAGGCACTTATAGCTTAAATTATAAATATAGATGGTTAGCACTATTTGGAGGTGTATATGGACAATATTGCTCTAGAATTGTAGGAAATATATTGTTTCATTCAGTTCCATATACCAGAAACGGAGATGCTAGTTCTTTAGAATTTTGGGAATATGATAAACTAGGCACATCTGCATCAGCAGGTTGTATTAGATTAAAAGTAGAAGATGCAAAATGGATTTACGATAATTGCCAAAGCGGAACAGAAGTTGAATTTTATGCAAGTAGTGATCCAGGACCACTAGGGAAACCTAGCGCAATGCATTTAACAGAATTATTTGAAGATTTAAGAGGCTGGGATCCTACAGATCCAAATTCAAATAATCCATGGCATAGTTTTAAAGATATTGCTTTTGATAGCAAATTTTATGCTGATAATAACCCAGATTTAAAAACTGCTTTTGGTTATGATGAAAATAATTTAAAAATTCATTGGTATAATAGTGGAATAAAAGAAGGAAGACAAGCTTCTTGCAATTTCAATGTTCGTTATTATTTAGATAATAACTTAGATTTAAAAAATGTTTTCGTAAATAATTTTATGGCAGCATATAAGCACTATTTAAGTGGTGGATATAATGAGGATAGACCAACAACAAAGGATTTTAATATAAGTATCTATAAAGTTTTTAATAAAGATTTGCAAAATATGAATAATTATGATTTAATTCAGCATTATAAAAATTTTGGATATAGAGAAAATAGAATAGCCGAGATTAATTCAGACAAAAAACTTGTAGTATTTGATTATGAGGAATATGCTAATTTAAATAATGATTTAAAACAGATTTTTGGAAATAATAAAGATGCTTTATATAAACATTGGATTACCAATGGAATAAAAGAGGGAAGACAAGCTTCTAGTATTTTTAATGTAAAATATTATTTAGAAAATAATTTAGATTTGAAAGCTAGCTTTGGAAATGATTATGTTTTAGCTTTTAAACATTTCTTAGAAACAGGAATAAATGAAGAAAGAAAAATTTCAGAAAGTTTTGATATAGATTTTTATAGAATATATGAAGATTTAAAAAATTTAAGTAATTCTGAGGCTATTTATCATTATGTTAAATTTGGAAAAAATGAAGGTAGACTAGGTAATATAACTAAACAGATAGAAGAAATTATATTTAATAGTGATATTTATGCTAATAAAAATAAGGACTTAAAGCAAGCTTTTGGAAACGATGAAATAGCACTTAAAAAGCATTTTTATAAAATTGGAATTTCAGAAGGAAGAATATCATCAGAAGTTTTCTGTATTAAAGATTATGTAGAAAATAGTGAAGATTTAAAACAAGCCTTTTCTACAAATTATAAAGCAGCATTATTTCATTTTATAAATACAGGAATAAAGGAAGATAGAAAAACTTCAGAAGAATTTGATATACGAGTATATAGAAAATATAATGAAGATTTATATAAAGCTTTTGGAAAAAACAATATTGAATATTATACTCATTATATAAAATATGGAAAAACAGAAGGAAGAAAATGTATATAAGGTATAAGCCTATAAGCTTTGGGAATAATATATACATAAATTAATATAGGAGATTAGATATGAGTGACAAAAAGATAGAATTAAAACAAGGAATAAAATTACATTTAATTCCAACTAATATTTTTAAAACTAATTTAGTTTGTGTTTTATTAACAGTGCCACTAGAAAAAGAAACTGTAACTAAAAATGCTATAATTCCGTTTTTATTAAAAAGAGGGACAGAAAATTATAAAACACAGGAAGAAATAAACAAAAAGTTAGACGATTTATATGGTGCATCTTTTGATTGTGGAATTGATAAAATAGGAGATAATCAAGTAATAAAGTTTTATGTAGAGACTATTAGAGATGAATATACAGCTAATACAGAAAATATTATGGAGAAAGCCTTGAATTTGCTATTAGAGATTATATTTAAACCTGTTTTAGAAAAAGGATATTTTAAGGAAGATTATTTAAAAACAGAAAAAGAACGATTAAAGAAAGTCATAGAAAGTAAGATAGATGATAAAGATTTATATGCTTTAGAAAATTGTATAAGTACTATGTACAATAATGAAGGTTTTGGAATTTATAAATATGGCTTTTTAGAAGAAGTAGACAAAATAACGAAAGAAAATATTACAGAATATTATTTAAAATTAATTCAAACTGCGAAAATAGATATATTTATCTCAGGTAATATCAATGAAAGTAAGATAAAAGATGAGCTTCTAAAAAATGAAAATATAGAAAAATTGATACCAAGAACAGAAAACTATAAACTAAACAATGAATTCACAGAAATAAAACAGAAAGTAGAAAAGCCAAAAGAAATTGTAGAAAATATGAATGTATCACAAGGGAAGCTTGTAATAGGAATGGATATATTGAGTAAACAAAAAAATTTACAATGTGTATCATTAGTATATAATGCCATTTTGGGAGATGGAGCTAATTCAATGCTTTTCAAAAATGTTAGAGAGAAGGAAAGTTTAGCATATACTGCAAGATCTAATTTCGTAAAGCAAAAATTAAATATATTTATTAGATGTGGAATAGAAATAAAAAATTATAAAAAGGCTTTAGATATTATAGAAAAACAGTTGGATAATCTAAAAAACGGAGATTTTATAGATGAAGATATAAAAAATGCAAAAAAATATTTAATTTCTGGAGTAAAGGCAGTAAGTGAAGAACAAGATACAGAAGTAGTATATTATATAGGACAAGAAATTGCAAAAACCAATATGGATTTGGAAACATATTTGAAAAATATAGAAGCAGTTACAAAAGAAGAAATAGTAGAACTTGCAAGTCAAGTTCAAATAAATACAATATATTTCTTAAAAAAGTAAGAGATTTTAGGAGGAATTTTCGTGCAGATAATAGAAAACAATAGAGTACAGGAAAAGGTATATATTGAAAAAATGGAAAATGGCTTAACAGTTATGATATTTCCAAGAAAAAATATTCAAAAAAAATATATAATTTGGGGAACAAAATTTGGTTCTATTGATAATCATTTTATAAGTCCAGAAGATACAGAAGAAACAGAAGTACCAGATGGTATAGCACATTATTTAGAACATAAATTGTTTGAACAAGAAAATGGAAAAAATAGTTTAGATGTATTATCGAGTTTGGGAGTAGATGCAAATGCCTATACTAGCAATTCTTTAACAGCATATTTATATGAATGTTCTGATAATTTTTATAAAGCTTTAGATGAATTTATGAATTATGTTCAAAATCCATATTTTACAGATGAAAATGTAGAAAAAGAACGAGGAATTATAGAACAAGAAATAATGATGTATGATGATTATCCTGAATGGAAATTATATATGAATGCTATAAAATGCATGTATGCTAGGAATCCAATTAGAATAGATGTTGCAGGAACTAAAGAGAGTATAGCAAAAATAAATAAAGAAAATTTATATAAAATTTATAATACTTTTTATAGATTAGACAATATGGTTTTAATATTAGCAGGAGATTTTGAAGTAAAAGATATTTTAAAAGAAATAAAGTCTAGAATAACTCTTCCAAGAAATAAATTAGAGATAAAGAGAATCTATCCCGAAGAGCCAAGAGAGATTTTTAAAAAGAAAGAAGAAGCTGAGATGGAAATCAGTTTACCTTGCTTTATGATAGGATATAAAGATAAAATTCAAAAAGAAAGATTTGTTAAAAAAGATTTAGCTATAGATATAATTTTTTATTTGATATTAGGAAAAAGTTCAAACTTATACCAAAAATTATATAATGCAGGGCTTTTGTATTCAGAGCTTACTTATGATTATGAGTTCTCACAAAATTATGCACATTTATTAATACAAGGACAATCAAATAATCCAGAAGAGGTTATAGAAAATATAAAAGAAGAATTTGAAAAATTTAAAGTTACTGGTTTTAAAGAGGAAGATTTTTTAAGAGCAAAGAAAAAATTATATGGAGAATATATAAAAGAATACAATGATATTGCTGTAGTAGCAAATAATTTATTATCTGATTATATAAAAGGAATTAATCCATTTATGTATTTTGAAGAATTCAATATTTTAACTAAAGAAGAAGTAGAAGAAATTCTAAAAGAAGTACTTGTAGAAGAAAATAGAGTAACTTCAATAATAAAACCGATAATAAAAAAATAAAGGAGTTTTTATATGGATATTGTTACTTTTCCAGGTTTTAATATTAGTATTGAGATTCCAAAAGTAGCCTTCAGCATATTAAATGTAGATATACATTGGTATGCTGTTTGCATTGTTTTTGGAATTGTAGTTGCACTAGTTTTGTGTAAAATTAGTAAGGAAAAATTTTACATAGATTTTGTGCAGGTATTAGAAATTATGCTTATTGCATTAGTTTTTGGAGTAATAGGTGCAAGGATATATTATGTTCTATTTAATTTAGATACTTACTTAGAAAACCCTATAGAAATTTTTAATATAAGGAATGGAGGCTTAGCAATTTATGGTGGATTTATTGCAGGTATTATAGTAATTATAGAACTATGTAAAAAATATGGGATTAATAAATTGGATTTTTTTGACTACATAGTACCTTTTGTAAGTTTAGCTCAGAGTATAGGTAGATGGGGAAATTTTTTCAATATTGAAGCTTATGGATATGAAACAGATAGTTTATTTAGAATGGGAATTTTTACATCTCAAGGCTATATGGAAGTACATCCAGTATTTTTATATGAATGTATAATTTGTTTTGCAATGTTTTTCATATTAAGAGCTATGCAAAAAAAGCGTAAATTTGTTGGAGAAATATGTTTTACTTATTTAGCAATGTATTCGCTAGCAAGATTCTTTTTAGAAGGGTTAAGACAAGATAGTTTAATGTTTATGAGTTTTAGAGTTTCAAAAGTACTTTCACTTATAATTTTTGTATATTCTTGTTACTTTTTAATAAAAGAAAGAATAAAAAAAATGCATTAGTCGAAAAATGTAAAAGGTATCAATTTTTGTCGAACGAAAAACAGCACAAAACTTGCTAAATTATTGACTTTGCTGTGGTAATATGGTATTTTAAATTTGTACTAAGGAGAAAATGTATTTAAGGAGAGTGATTGTATGTTAAATGATGAAATTTGTAAATTAAGAGACAGACTTAATGCAAGTATAGCAGAAGGAAAAGATTATGCAATCATATACAATATAAGTGTCGAATTAGATGAATTGATTGCAAAATTTTACGAAGAAAAAATATATAAACTTAACTAAAATACTTAAATATTACTATAGGCTAAAAGAAACTAACAAAATACTAATAAAATTTTAATAAAAATGCAAAAAGAATATACTTTTTGCATTTTTTAGTATATAATAATAAAAATAAAATTTTTAGGAGTAAATCTTGAATAAATTAATTGAAGAAAAAATAAAGTTTAATGGAAAAAGACTAAAAGTTATAGAAAAAACTTATGAAAATAGTGAAGGAAAACTATATAAAAGAGAATGTGTAGAACCTGGAGATTCTGCTTTAGTAATGCCAATTAACGAAAAAAATGAGGCAATTTTTATTAAGCAATTAAGAGAGGTTATAGGAAAAGTAGAATTGGAATTTCCAGCAGGAATTGTAGATAAAGATGAAAAACCAGAAGATGCAGCTAAGAGAGAATTAGAAGAAGAAACTGGTATTGTTGCAAATAGCATAGAACATTTAATTACAGTGTATCCTTCTTGTGGATATACAAATGAGAAGGTACATATATTTGTAGCAAAAGATTTTTCAAAAGGAAAAGTCAATCTAGATGAAGATGAGGAAATATTAGAAATAGAAAAAATTCCTTTAGATAAATGCTTTGAATTAGCAAAGGAAAATTATTTTGAACAAGCAACATTAAATTTAGCAATTTTAATGTATTATTTTAAATATATAAAAAAATAGTTGGAGGAATTATGGAAGTACTAAGAGAAAAATTAACAAGTATAGATATAAAAAGCTTAATTGCTATTTTTGATATTCAAATAGCAATTGCTGTGATTATAATATTTTTCTTATTGCGAAGTGTTTTTGCAAAAATAATTTTAAAAATAGTATATAAAGTAAGAAAAGACAAATCAGATGTAAAATCAGATGGAATGTATAAAACCTTAAAAACCTTTTTTGTCTTATTAGGTTTTTACTTGGCAATTAGAATATTACCTGTTAACTCACAAGTAATGGTAATAGCAAATGATGTATTTAAAATTATTGTAATGATATTTATAACTAAATGTATTACTTCTGCAATAACACCTAAATCAATTATTTTTAAATCTTTAACTAATTATTCTAGCAATAAAATGGTAAATAATTTTATTTGTAAGATTGCAAGGGCAGTTATTTGGGTTATTGCTATATTTATTATATTGTATGTGAATAAAATTAATTTAAATGGTTTAGCTGCTGGTCTTGGTATTGGTAGTGCTGTAATTGCATTAGCTGCTCAAGATTTAGTAAAGAGCTTATTAAGTGGTATGGCAATATTAACAGATAAACCTTACAATATTGGAGACTGGATAGAAATTGGTACTTTTGCAGGAACTGTTACTGATATTACTTTTAGAAGTACAAGAATAAGAACTACCAATAACTCAATTATAAATATTCCTAATGCAAATATTGCAACAGAATATGTTACAAATTGGAATAATCTTTCTACCAGAAGATTTGACTTGGTATTAGGACTTAGCCTTCAAACTACTTCTGAACAGATTAAAAAAATTGTAAAAGAAATAAGATTAGTACTAGAAAATAATCCAAATGTTGTTCAAGATAGTGTTGAAGTAAACTTTGACAATATTACTGCATATAGCAATGATATAAAAATATTTTTATATGTAAATGAAGTAGATTATATAAAATTTCTAAAAATAAAAGAAGATTTATTGTGTGAATTATTATATTTAATAGAAAAAGAAAATATAGATTTAGCATATCCAACTCAAACAGTATATTTAAAAAATCAGGAGGAAGAAAATATATGAGCTTAGGTTTGGCACTAGCTGGTGGTGGACTAAAAGGAATAGCACATATAGGTGCACTTAAAGCTTTACAAGATTTAAATGTAAATATAGATTACTTATCTGGTACAAGTTCAGGAGCTTTAATAGGTACAATATATGCTTTAGGTTATAATACAGATGAAATATTAAAAAGATTTTTAAGCTATTATAAAGAGATGACTAAGATACCCAAGAAACCTTTATTTAAAGCAGGAGTTACTTATTTGAGCAGTGGAGTTGCTAAAATAGAAGGTTTAATTCCGGGAGAAAATATTGCTAAAATTATAAAGGAATGTGCAAAAGAAAAAAATATCTCAAATATGAATGAAATTAGCATTCCGTATGCAATTGCAACAGTAGATACAATAACAACTAAGGAATGCATATTTTTATCTAGGAAATATAATTTAAAAAATGATAATATAGATTATATATATGACGCTCCAATAGATGTTGCAACTAGAGCAAGTATTGCATTTCCAGCAGTATTTACACCTTGTGAATATAAAGATTACAATTTTATAGATGGAGGTACAAAAGATAATTTACCAGTTCGCATTTTAAAAGAAATGGGTGCTGAAAAAACTTTAGCTTTAAGCTTTAAAATAGATGAATATAAACCAGAGCCAAATCTTTTTGCAATTTTGCTTAGAGCAGTAGATATATTTTCTTTAAAAGATGTAAGAAAAGCGCAAAAAGAAGCAGATTTAGCAATAGAAATAGATGCAGCAGGAACAAGCTTATTAGAAGTTGATGATGTTGATAAAGTATTTAAAATAGGATATGATACAATTATAAAAAATAAAGACAAAATATTGAAACTCATAGAAAATTAGTTTATTTTAAGAAAGGAATTAAACTATTAAATATGAAAGCTTTAATTACAGGAGCTTCTTCTGGAATTGGTAGAGATATTGCAAGATATTTATCTAAATTAGGATATGATTTAGTAATTGTGGCAAGGAGAAAAGAAAAGCTAGAAGAATTGAAAGAAGAATTAAAAACAAATGTAGAGATAGTTTGCTTAGATGTAAGCATAGAAGAAAATTGCTATGAAATTTTTAAATCACATAAAGATATTGATATATTAATAAACAATGCAGGATTTGGCTTATTTGGACATTTTGATTCAACAGACTTAAGCAAAGAACTAAATATGATAAATACTAATATTGTAGCAGTTCATATACTAACAAAGCTATATCTGCAAGAAATGAAAAAGAAAAACACAGGGTATATACTAAATGTAGCTTCAATAGCAGGATTTATGCCTGGTCCATTAATGGCAACTTATTATGCTAGTAAAAATTATGTTGTAGCACTTACAAGAGCTATTCAAAAAGAATTAAAAAAAGAGAAATCTAATGTGAAAATATCTGTGGTTTGTCCTGGTCCTGTAAAAACAGAATTTAACGAAGTAGCAGGAGTTAAATTTTGTATTAGAGGTGTTAGTAGCGAGTATGTTGCTAAATATGCAATTGATCAAATGCTAAAGGGAAAAGGATTAATTTTGCCAAGCATTCTAATTAAATGTGTTAAAATTTTAGTTAAAATTGCACCTGATAATTTAGTTACAGAAGTCTCTTATCATAC
The DNA here is from genome assembly GCA_944390345.1 of uncultured Clostridia bacterium. Lineage (GTDB taxonomy): Bacteria > Bacillota > Clostridia > TANB77 > CAG-508 > Scatovivens. Next base: position 17,578 of record CALXPP010000007.1, on the reverse strand, counting down.
ACAAAGATCTAAAAATAAATAAAAAAGGCTAGTTACAAAAGAATTTTGTAACTGGTCTTTTTTATTTGGTGAATAACTTGCTATTTTTCTAAGTTAGTGAGATAATTATTGTAGAAAAAAATAGGAGTGATAGATTTGGCTAGCAATAATACATTAATGCAGTATTTTGAATGGTATTTACCTAGTGATTCTACACTTTGGGATAAGGTTACAAAAGATGCTAAACATTTAAATAGCATAGGAATTACAAGTGTTTGGCTACCACCAGCATATAAAGGAGCTAGTGGGAAAAATGATGTAGGCTATGGAGTTTATGATTTATATGATTTAGGAGAATTTGATCAAAAGGGCTCTATTCCCACAAAGTATGGAACAAAAGATGAATACTTAAATGCAATAAAAACATTAAAAGAAAATAATATACAAGTCTTAGCAGATATTGTTTTAAATCACAAGCTTGGAGCAGATGAAACAGAAGAAGTATTAGCTGTGCAAGATGATGCTAGTAATAGAAATATTAGCTTAAGTGAAGCAAAACCAATAAAAGCATGGACAAAATATAATTTTCCAGGTAGACAGGATAAATACTCAGATTTTAAGTGGAATTGGACACATTTTCATGGAGTTGATTGGGATGATGCAACATCAACTACCTCTATATATAAGTTTTATGGAAAACATTGGGATAATAATGTAGACAAAGAAAAAGGAAATTTTGACTATTTAATGGGAGCTGATATAGACTTAAATAATTTTGATGTTGTTACAGAATTAAAAACTTGGGGAAGATGGTATTTAAATTTTACTAATGTAGATGGCTTTAGATTAGATGCTGTAAAGCATATTAGATCTGAATTTTTTCCAGAATGGCTAAATTTTTTAAGACAAGAAACAGGAAAAGAATTATTTGCAGTAGGAGAATATTGGAGTACAAATATAAATACTATTGTAGATTATTTAAATAAAACTGGAAAGTGTATGTCTTTGTTTGATGTACCACTTCATTATAATTTTTACAGAGCTTCAATTAGTAATGGTGAATTCAATATGAGTGATATTTTTGAAGGCTCTTTAGTAGAGGCAATGCCAGAAAAGGCAGTTACTTTTGTAGACAATCACGATACAGAGCCGGGACAAGCATTAGAGTCTTTTATTCCAGATTGGTTTAAGCCTTTAGCTTATAGTCTAATATTACTTAGAAAAGATGGATTACCAACAGTTTTTTATGGAGATTATTATGGAATACCAGAGAAAAATGTTGAAAGCAAAAAGAATTTTCTAGATTTAGTTTTAAAACTTAGAAAAGAATATGCTTATGGAGAACAATACGATTATTTTAATAACAAAAATCTTATTGGTTTTACAAGATTAGGTGATTCAGAACACTTAAATTCAGGAGTAGCTGTTGTAATGACTAATGCCTTAGGTGGTTCAATTACAATGAATGTTGGAAAAAAATTAGCAGGTTGCACTTTTTATGATTGCACTAAAAATATACAAACTACTGTTAATGTAGATACAGATGGAAATGGTACTTTTTCTTGTAATGATGGAAGTGTATCTATATGGATAAAACAAGGAGAAAATATAAATTAAAATAAAAACCTTTTGAAGAATCTTCAAAAGGTTTTTTCACATAAAATTCATATTTTTTTAATAAACTTTTAATAATATATGCATAAAATAAACCTATAAAATAATAAAGGAGGAATGTAATATAAATAAAATAGGTATAAAAGAAAAAAATGCTTTAATAGCTTTTAATAAGAATATAGATATAAAGGATAATTTATTTTATAAAATTATGTCTATATATGAGTTAGCACTAGAAAAAGTAGAAAAGCAAATTTATTGTATTAATGAAGACTACAAAAAGATATATAACTATGAGATTGTTGACCATATAATGAAAAGAATAAAAAGTCCTCAAAGTATTATAGATAAAATGAAAAAGAAAAACTATGAATTAAATTATAAAGAATTAATAGAAAATATTAATGATATAGCAGGTATTAGAGTAATTTGCAAATTAAGGAAAGATGTTTATGATATAAGAGATTTAATAGAAGAATTAGAAGAATTTAAGATAATTAATGAAAAAGATTACATAAAACACCCTAAGAAAAGTGGATATACAAGTTATCATTTAATAGTAGAAGTGCCAGTGGAATTTGACAATACAACAATATTTGTTAAAGTTGAAATTCAAATAAGAACGCTTGCTATGGATTTTTGGGCAACTATAGAGCACCATACTAAATATAAGGCTAAGAATAAAATTTCAAAAAGAAATGCAAGAAAACTTGTGACTTATGCAAAAATAATAAATAAATTAGATGAGAAAATGTTAGATTTACTAGATAGTAAATAAATTTAAACATTAATTCATCAAAATTCAGATATAAATTATAAATAAAATGTAAAAAAGAAAATAAAACTTAAATTTTCATTTATATTTTTAATATACTCTTTACAAATTAGTGAATTTTTTGATAAAATTAAAAAAATTGAAAAAGGAGTATAAAATGAAACATTTAATTGATATCAAAGATTTATCTGTTGAAGAAATTAATAATTTGATTGAAGTAGCTAAAGATATCATCTCAGATGAGAAAAAGTATTCTCACAAATGTGATGGTAAAAAATTAGCTACTTTATTTTTTGAGCCAAGTACAAGAACTAGATTAAGTTTTGAATCTGCAATGCTTAGTCTAGGTGGAGAAGTATTAGGATTTTCTGAAGCTTCTTCTAGTTCTGTATCTAAAGGAGAAACTGTATCAGATACAATAAGAGTAGTAGGTTGTTATAGTGATATTATAGCTATGAGACACCCAAAAGAAGGAGCACCATTAGTTGCAGCTGAAAAGTCTACTGTACCAATTATTAATGCCGGAGATGGAGGTCATAACCATCCTACACAAACACTTACAGATTTATTAACTATTAAATCTGAAAAAGGAAGATTAGAAAATCTAACTATAGGTCTTTGTGGTGATTTAAAGTTTGGTAGAACAGTGCATTCACTAATTACAGCTATGTCAAGATATAAAAATATTAAATTTGTTTTAATAGCACCAGAAGAATTGAAACTTCCAGAATATGTAAAAAAAGATGTATTAGAGAAGAATAACATAGAATATTGTGAAACAAAAGATATAGAAGAATATATTGGAAATTTAGATATTTTATATATGACAAGAGTTCAGAAAGAAAGATTTTTTAATGAAGCAGATTATATTCGCCTAAAGGATTATTATATATTAAATAAAGAAAAGCTAAAAAATGCAAAAGAAGATTTATGTATAATGCATCCATTACCAAGAGTAAATGAAATTGCAACAGATGTAGATGATGATCCTAGAGCTTGCTATTTCAAACAAGCAAATTATGGAAAGTATATAAGAATGGCATTAATTTTAAAAATGTTGGAGGTAAAATAATGAATATTGATAGTATAAAAAATGGTTATGTAATAGATCATATTCAAGCAGGAAAAGGTATGGAAATATATGAATTATTACATTTAAATGAACTGGATTGTCAAGTTGCAATTATTACAAATGCCAAAAGTCAAAAAACAGGAAAGAAAGATATTATTAAAATTGATAAAGATATTCCAATTGATTTAGAGACTTTAGGTTTTATAGATCATAATATTACTGTAAATATAGTTAAAGATGATAGAATAATAGATAAGAGAAAATTAAACTTACCAGAAAAAATTGTAAATGTTGCAAAATGTAAAAATCCAAGATGTATTACTTCTATCGAAAAAGACTTAGACCAAATATTCATTTTAACAGATAAAGAAAACGAAGTATATAGGTGCAAATATTGTGAAATGAGTTTAAAGAGAAAATAAATATAAAATATATCTTCTAATTTTTTTAGAAGGTATATTTTTATATGTAAGTATAGTATAATAATTTAAATTTTTATAAAGGAGTTTGCTATGATAGATGAAGAAACTAAAGAAGTAGATAATTCTGAAAGTAAAATAATTATAAATTCAATTATAAATAATGAGGAAGTAGCATTAGATTATTTAGCAAGACCAAATAATAATGAAAATACTGATTTATTAAAACAAGAAATAAAATTATTAGATAATAAAAATAAGCAGATTTTAGTAAATAATTTAGAAAATATTATAAAAGATATATTAATGAAAGAAGACAAAAATGAAAAAATAAAGGAATTACCTAAAGACAAAAAATTTTTTATTATGGAGAATGCAATCTATTATATTGGAAGAAGTGAAGTAACTCCAAATATAGAATTATTAAAAAATATATACTATATTACTGATAATTTTTATATAAAACAAAATATAGCTTTTACTTTATTACCTTTTTATATTGAAGAGATAGAACTAAATTTTGTATATAATATTTTAAAAAATGAAAAATATCAGGAAAAATTGCGTTCTTGGACAATGGCTTTTTTCTATTGTAAAGAAAACCCATATAATTATGTTGATAATGGAAAAGATGATTGGGAATTAGCTAAAAATGCAAGAATAAATAGATTAAAAATAAATGATGAAAAAGATAGTAGAATAGAAAAAGCTAAAAGCTTTAGACTAATGGATTTATTAGTATTGTATTTATTTAAAAAATCAAGGGGAAATCAAATATTAAATGATAGAGAAATAGAAATTATTAAAAATTCAAAAATTGCTTGGAAGGAATATTCAAAGGAAAAAGAAAAATTAATAATAGAATTAAAAGGTAAACTTATAGTATAAAAAATATTTAAAAATTTAAAGAACAGATAACTTTTATGATATGATGTGTAAAAGGGATTTTTATATAAAAAGAGGTTCAAAAGAACCTCTTTTTACTGTTGCATACCAAGAATTAATATACCTAAATTATCTTTATAAATTTCATCAAATTGAGATATAGGCAAAGGATTTTCTCCACTACCAACTTCTATTGTAAAACCAGGTCTTCTATAGTAATATATAAACCAATCTTTATATCCTGCAAAGCTAGAATTATATGGGACATCTGCAACCTCATAGCCTGATACTTCGGAAAATTTATTAGCTATTTGTATAGAATTTTTAGGAGTATAATTTTGATATTGCCAAAAAATAACTTTGCCCTGAGAATGATAAGTTAATATTAATTTAAAATTATGCATAAGAGTGAACTGATAAACAGCTCTTGCTTCTGGAGTAGTTAATGGACCAAAGCCAACAAAATCTCTAGGGGCAGGTCTATTAAAGCCTAGAGAATATTTAATTTTTTTTGCTTCCTGCCAACCAGCTGGGAATTGTAAATTTAAATCCACACCTGTGATATTTGCCTTCCAACCTTCAGGAAATGGAATATCTGGAAAATAACTACTAATGTTTCTAGCATTTAAGTATGCATTTGAATTTTTACTTAAATTTTCTGTTACTAAATCAACTCCATCTAGATTTATCATTGGAACTATATATAAAGTAACTTCATTAAATAAATCACTAATATTAGTATCATAAAGAGTTGAGTTATTTACATATGAAAAACAAAGTTCTTCTAAAAATTTCATTAAAAGTGGTGCAGTAATCCATTCATTTCCGATGGATAGCTGCATTATAAAAAACTTTCTTTGGACCATTTCCAAAACTAATACAAGGTATAGATTTGCCTAAAACAGTATAACCTATAAAGAAAATTTTTAAAAACGGATAAATAGTTTTTAAAGAATTAATATTCTTATTTAAAATATCAGAAGTATAGCGTATATCAGTTGGTACTATATTTTGCAAAGGAACTACAATTTTTTCACCTATAATTAAATTATTGTAGTTTACATTTGGATTAGCTGCAATAAGATTATTTATAGTAGTATTATAGCTTTCTGCAATTTTGAAAAAGGTATCTCCAGCCTTTACAGTATAAATAAAATATCCGTTTATGTAAGGCATAAGAGCATCCCAAGCTTTTTGGCCAACAATTCCATCTGGAGATAAATTATATTGCTTTTGAAATTCAATTACAGCACTTTGCGTCTGCGTTCCAAAAATTCCATCAATATTTCCCAAATAAAATCCTAATTTTTTTAAAGTACTTTGAAGTAAATCTACTTCCGGACCGAGTTGAATTTAATTTTAAAATTTTCATATAAATCACCTAATGTATAAATATGAAAATAAAAAAAATATGTGCAAGATAAAATTTTAATATAAATTTAATTTTTAAATTTTAAAATTAATATGATATTATAAGATATCTTGCTAAATAATTGAAAATAATGTATAATTTAACTGTAAAAATAGAACGACAAATATAAATGAAGAGGTATATATGTTAGTAGAAAAAGAAATGAAAGAGCTAGCAAAAAAGAAAGAATATACTAAAGTATTCAATTACTTTCATGATGAATATACAGAAATGTTAAGAAACTTTTTAATTAGAAATGATGTAAAAGTTAATGAAAATGATTGTTTAATAGATTATATAGTAAAAACTAGGGTATTTATGCCAAAATATAGAGAATATACAATAGCAATTACTGCTAGTATGTATAATGAAAATGTATCAGAAGAGATGAAATACGATTTACTAATGAGTAGCTATCCTAAAGTAAAAAACGCTTTTGAAAGTACGGATAAAGTTAAATTGAAAGGAGAAAACTTGTAATACAAAATGGATGAAGTAAAAAAATATTTAGCCTGTGAAGGCAGAGCTAGTGTTATTATAGCAAATACTACCGAGCTTGTAGAAGAATATAGAAAAGAACAAAATTTAACACCAACTACAACAGCTGTTATGGGAAGATTTTTGACAATTGCTGGAATTATAGGTCATACGGGAATAAAAAGTAATAATGAAAGCATTACTCTTCAAATAAAAGGTGGAGGTCCAGTAGGAACTCTAGTTAGTGTTGTTAAAAAAGCAGAAAATATAGTAAATGTAAAAGGATATATACAAAACCCTCAAGTAGAATTACCTTTAAAAGCAAACGGAAAAATAAATGTAGGTGCAGCAGTACGGAAAAGATGGATTTTTAAATTTTATAAAAGAAAGTACAACTGCAAAACAAGCTTATAATGGAGTTGTTCCACTTATTTCTGGTGAAATAGCAGAAGATTTCACAGAGTATTTTGCAAAATCAGAGCAAACACCAAATGTAGTAGCCTTAGGTGTTTTATTGAATAAAGATGGAGTTTTAGCAAGTGGTGGTTACAAAATTGAATTAATGCCAGATGCAACAGAAAAAGACATTGAGCAAATTGAAAAAGCAATAAGTAGGGCAGATAATATAAGCAATATGTTAGCAAATAAAAAAACTTTAAATGAAATTGTAGAGCTAATAACTGGAGATAGTAATACAATGGTCTTAACAGACAAGCTAGAGATTAGATATAATTGCGATTGTTCTAAAGAAAAATTTGAAAATGGATTAATAGCTTTAGGAAAAAAGGAATTATTCTCTATATTAAATGAAGATAAGCAAGCAGAAATAAAATGTCAATTTTGTAATAAAAAATATAAATTCACAGAAGATGAATTAAGAAATATTTTAAGAAAAATGTAGATTAAGGAGTAACTAATGAAAAAATTTGAAAATTTTGCGACTGTAGAAGGTTCAAAAAAATGGAAAAAAGCAATAGAAAGAAAAGAAAAATTGTATACACCTGTTTATGGTACTGATACTATGAGAACAGAATTTGATAGGGATTACACAAGAGTAATAAATAGCCATGCTTATAGAAGACTAAGAAATAAAACTCAAGTATTTTTTGCACCAAAAAATGACCATATTTGTACAAGAATGGAGCATGTTAATTTAGTAGAATCAATTAGCCATACCATATCAAATTATTTAGGATTAAATAATGAGCTTACAAAAGCAATTGCTATTTCACATGACTTAGGACATAGCCCTTTTGGACATCAAGGAGAGAATATGCTTTCTGAGATTGCAAAAAGAGAATATGGAGAAGAATTTTGGCACGAGAAAAATGGAGTACATTTTGTAGATAATTTGGAATTATTACCAGATTATAATGGAAAGTTACGAAACTTAAACTTAACTTATGCAGTAAGAGATGGCATTATATCTCATTGTGGAGAAGTAACAGAAAAAGGATTAAAACCAAGAGAAGAAGCTATCGATTTATATAAATATGAAAGAGCAAATCAGTTTATGCCATTTACTTGGGAAGGATGTGTAGTAAAAATAGCAGACACTATTGCTTATATAGGAAGAGATATAGAAGATGCAAAAGCAAGAAATTTGTTATTAGATAGAGAAATAGAACGATTTAATAAAATAATAGAAGATGTAAAGATACAAAATACAAATTTAATTAATTATTTTGTTGTAGATTTGTGCAATAATAGTAGTATAGAAGATGGTCTTAAGTTTTCTGATGAAGCCTTTAAAAAAATGGAGCTTTTAAAAGACTTTAATTATGAAAAAATATATAGAAGTTCTAAAATTGCACCATCTATTAGGTATTTTAAAGTTGTTATAAATGAAGTATTTTATACTTTAAGAAATGAGTTTGATGGAAAAAATACAGTAAGGAACTTAAAAAAATTAAAAAGATATTATCCAATATTATCAGAAGAATTTGTAAGTTGGCTTGCAAATTATGCAGAAATAGATGAAAGAATTTCAGAAAACTATAGAAATAAAATAATATACAATATAACAGATTTAAAAGATTATGAGAAAGCTATTATAGATTATATTTCTGGAATGACAGATCAATATATAATAAGTACATATAATGAAATTGTTAGTTTTTAAAGGAGGTTTTTAAATGGAATATAGATACAAGCCACAAGGTGTTTGCTCTATGGAAATGATTATAGATGTAGATAATGATACAATACAATCAGTTAAAATTATAGGTGGCTGTCCTGGAAATACAGTAGGAGTTTCAAATTTGGTTAAAGGAATGAAAATAGATGAAGCTATTAGTAAACTAAAAGGAATTCCTTGTGGAATAAAAGGAACTTCTTGCCCAGATCAGCTTTCAAAAGCTTTAGAAAAAATTAAACAAGAAAGTATATAGGAAGAAGTATGAATTTATTAAAAGAAACAAAGTTTATAATGAATAAATACAATATAAAACCAAGCAAGAGTCTAGGTCAAAATTTTTTAATAGACGAAAATGTGGTAGATGGTATTATAGAAAATTCTGAAGTATCAAAAGAAGATCTAATTATTGAAATAGGACCTCGGACTAGGTACTTTAACTAATAAATTACTAGAAAAAGCTGGAAGGGTTGTATGCATAGAATTAGATAAAAGAATGATAAATATTTTAAAAGATAGATTTGCTTTATATAAAAATTTTGAAATTTTAAATGCAGATGTACTAAAGGTAGATTTGCAATCTTTAATTAGTAAAGAGCTTGTAGAATTTAATTTAAAGCAAGCAAAAATTGTAGCAAACCTACCTTACTATATTACTACTCCAATTATTATGAAACTTTTAGAGGATAGATTGAATTTAAGAAATATTACTGTAATGGTTCAAAAAGAAGTTGCAATAAGACTTACAGAAATACCTGGCTTTAAAGAAACTGGAGCAATTACTTATAGTATTTACTATTATACAACTCCAAAATTAGTTTTATCTGTGCCTAAAACTAGTTTTATTCCAATACCAGAGGTGGATTCTGCAGTAATAAAGCTAGATCTTTTAGAAAAACCAAGAGTAAGAGTTTTAAATGAAAAACTATTTTTTAATATCATAAAAATAAGCTTTATGAAAAAAAGAAAAACTTTAGTAAATGCCTTAGAGAGTGGAAAAGCATTACAGGATAAGCAGAATATTATAAAGATGTTAGAAAATCTAGGTATAGATACAAAAATAAGAGGAGAAAAGTTAAGTATTGAAGAGTATGCAAAAATAGCAGATTATATAGAAAGTTTTACAAAGGAAAGTGGTGATTAAAGATAAAGGTAAAAGATACAAAGGATAGAAAAAATATCAATACAAGATTAAAAATCGCAGGAACAATAGCTACTATTGGTTTACTAGTACTTTTAGTAAGAATAGTATATATTAATCTAGTCCATGGTGAAGAATATAGTAAAAGAGCTTATAGTCAGCAAGTAAAGAATCAAATTATTAGTTCGAAAAGGGGAACAATATATGATTCAAATGGTTTAGTATTAGCACAAAGCATTTCAGTAGACACTGTGTCTATAAATCCAAGTTTGGTTAAATACTCAAACGATAAAGCAGTTGAACCAGAAAAATTAGCACAAGCTTTTAGCGAAATTTTTGGAATTACATACGAAGAAGCTTTAGAAAAGGCTAAGAGTACAAAATCTGTCGAAATAATAGCAAAAAAGGTAGAAAAAGAAAAAGTTACTAAATTACAAGAGTGGATGAAGGAAAATAATGTAACAACAGGAATCAATATAGATGAAGATACTAAAAGATATTATCCAAACAATAATTTAGCTTCAAATTTATTAGGATTTTGTGGTGATGATAATACAGGACTATCTGGTTTAGAAGAAAGATGGGATGATGTACTTACAGGAACTTCTGGAAAAGTAGTTACAGCAAAAGATGTTGATGGAAATGCTATATCAGATGAGAATGAACAATATGTGCCAGCTGAAAATGGAAGCAATATATATCTTACTATAGATACAAATATTCAGAGAATTGCAGAAAAATATTTAGCACAAGCAGTAGCAGAAAATCAATGCGAAAAGGGCGGAAATGTAATTATAATAAATCCTCAAACAGGAGATATTTTAGCAATGGCATCAAATCCAGACTATAATTTAAATTCTCCGAGAGAAGCAGGACCAACTGGACTAGCTGAAACATGGAACACGATTTCTTCTGAGGAAAAAATAAATGCATTATATAAAGTATGGAGAAATAAAGCCGTTTCAGATTTATACGAACCTGGTTCTACTTTTAAATTAATTACATCAGCTATAGGCTTAGAAGAAGGAAAGGTTTCAACAGATACGGAAAATGATTTTGAATGTAATATTGTTTATTATCCTGCACCAAATGAGCCAATTAGTTGTTGGAGAACTTATGCAGCACACGGAAGACAAAGCTTAAGACAAGCTTTGCAAAATTCTTGTAACCCGGCTTTTATGCAACTTGGTGCTAGAATTGGAGCAAATATATCTTATAAATATTATGAAGCCTTTGAGTTATTTAGTACAAACATAGGTAGTAACATTGCAGCTGTATCTAAGCCACAATTTACACTAATAGATGAAGTAGGTGCAGTAGAACTTGCAACAATGTCTTTTGGTCAGAGATTTTCAATATCTCCACTTCAATTAATTACAGCAGTATCAGCAATATGTAATGATGGTGTTTTAGTAGAGCCTAGAATTGTAAAACAGGTAGAAAATACAGATACCAATAGTATAGAAAATATTGAGACTAATAAAATAAGACAAGTTGTATCTAAGGAAACAGCAGATAAGGTAAAAGATATGATGTTATCTGTTGTAGAAAGTGGTACTGGTCAATGGGCAAAAGTTGCTGGTTATACTATAGGTGGAAAAAGTGGTACTTCAGAGCCAATAGAAAGTAAAAAAGAAGAAGAAGGATATACAGCTTCTTTTATATCTGTATCACCAATAGAAAATACACAAGTGGTTTGTTTAGTGGTTTTGTATAAACCAGAAGGTCCAGCTGGACATCAAGGTGGACAAACAGCAGGTCCTGTAGCTTCACAGATTATGTCAGAAGTTTTACCATATCTAGGAATACCAACTAATGATACCACTGTTGAAACTACGACTACAAGTAATTCAATTGCGGTTCAAGATGTAACAGATAAAACTGTAGCAGAAGCAAAGAAAATATTAAAAGAATCAGGTTTTGATGTTAGTATAAATATTTCAGGTGATGAAAATACAACCCTAGTTATAGATCAAATGCCAAAATCAGGTATTTATCTAGAAGAGGGTTCTACAATTTATTTATATACTGCAGAGAATCCAAATAAGTCTTCTACTAAAATTCCAAATATAAAAGGAAAAACTGTAGAAGAAGCGACTAAAATTTTGAAAAATAGCAGATTAAATATAAAAGTAGAAGGAGAAAAAGGTATTGTAGTATCTCAAGATCCTACATTTGATGTAGAAGTAACAGAAGGAACTGTTGTAAATGTTGTAATAAAAGAAGAACTGCAAGATGGACAATAAAAAAGGTATTATAAAATTTTAAAATCATATACTTAAACCGAGAGGTGAAAGTATATGATTTTTTTTACAAAAATGCAAGGAACTGGTAATGATTTTATAATAATAGATAATAGAGAAAAAGAAATAGTCTATACATATTCAAGATTATCAGAGTTTTTATGTAATAGAAAATTTGGAGTAGGAGCAGATGGTGTTATTTTTATTGAAAATAGTAAAATAGCTGATAGCAAAATGAGAATTTTTAATGCAGATGGAAGTGAAGCGGAAATGTGTGGTAATGGGATAAGGTGTTTAGCTAAATATTTATATGAAAAAGAAATAGTAAAAAAAGAAAAAATGAGAATTGAAACTTTATCTGGAATAAAAAATGTAGACTTAATTGTTGAAAACAAAACTGTTATTGGGATAAAAGTAGATATGGGAAATCCAATTTTTGAATATAATAGAACTCCAGTTATTTTTCCCAATATTGTAAAAAAAGAATTAGAAAGGCTTGAAATAAATTTTAGAAATAATAAATTGTATGTTTATCCTATATCTATGGGAAATCCACATGCTGTTTGTTTTGTAAAAGATGTTCAAAATTTAAAAATAGAAGATATAGGAAGTAGGATAGAAAGCTATAAATATTTTCCAAATAAAACAAATGTAGAATTCGTTGAAGTTGTAAATCCTAAAAATTTAAAAATGAGAGTATGGGAAAGAGGTGTTGGAGAAACATTGGGCTGTGGTACAGGGGCTTGTGCTGCTAGTGTAGTTTCGTACTTTAAAAAATCCACAAATAGAGAAGTAATTGTGGATTTACCTGGTGGAAAATTAAAAGTTCTTTATTTTGAAAATGAGAATAATGTAAAACTAATAGGAGATTGTTCATATATTTTTGAAGGAAAGCTTTAATTATTAGCTTTTCTATGATATAATAAAAAAATAAAATTATAGAAAGGGGTTGCGCGCATGAGATGGAATGCTCAAACCTTCAACAAATTTAGGAAAGATTTAGAAAAAATTCGAGGAACAAGACGGTACAAGACATATAGGTTAGGGCAAGAGCAAATCAAAATTGTGGAAAAAATGGGATTTGTGGTTGAGCCTTATCTGTATCTTGTAAGAACTCGGACATTTTCTAATGTAAAGGAAAGACATGTTGATCTTCGAAAACTACATTATTTAAAGAAAAACAAAGTTCACACTAAGATAATGCAGTTAACAGACGAGCAGAAACTGCTTTTTAAGAAAAATGGTGTTAAATTTGAAGAGTTCAAGCAAAAAATATCAGATAAAACAAAGTAACAAAATCTTAAGTCTACCTGCGGTGCCTTCACCGTAAAAAATAAACGCCATACTGAGTCAAAAGCCCAGTATGGTGTTTTTCTTTTCTAAAAAGATTTACAAATTAAAAAAATAGATATATAATTTGAAACATAGAAATCTTGCGAAATGGAGGGATGGCTATGTTACTAAAAAAACTAATTCTTGATGTTGAAGTAATAAAAGAAGTTGGTGATCTAAATTTAGATATAACAAATATACATTCAGATTCAAGAAAAATTAAAGAAAAAGGACTTTTTGTGGCAATAAATGGCTTTACTAAAAATGGTATTGAATTTATCGATAGTGCAATACAAAATGGTGCAAAGGCTATTATTGTTGAACCAGATGTAGATGCTAAAGAGCTTTTTGAAAAATATAATATACCAATAATTTCAGTAAAAAATACTAGAAAAGCTTTAGCACAAGTGGCATGTAACTTTTATGATAATCCATCAAAAAAACTAAAATTGATAGGAGTTACAGGTACAAAAGGAAAAACTACTTCTACTTTTATGATAAAAGCTATATTAGAAGAAAAAGGTTTAAAAGTAGGATTAATAGGAAGTATAGCAGTTTATATTAACGAAGAAAAAATAGAAGATACAGATAGAACTACACCAGAAAGTATTGAAATACAAAAGCATTTGAAAAATATGGTTGACCAAAAAGTAGATGTTGCAATTATTGAAGTTTCATCACAAGCAATGAAATTAGACAGAGTAACAGGATGTGATTTTGATATAGCATTATTTACTAATTTAACAGAAGATCACATTAGCCCAAAAGAGCATCCAAATATGGAAGATTATTTTAATTGTAAATTAAATTTAGTAAAGATGGCAAAATGTGGAGTAATAAATAATGATGACAAAAAAGTAAAAACTGTAAAAGAGCTTTTAAAGGACAAAGAAATAAAAACATTTGCTATAGATAATGAAGCAGATTTTAAGGTAAATCCAAAAAGTGTTGTAATAACAGATTCTTATATTGATTTTGAGATTATGTATAAAAACATAGAAGAAAGAATAGAAGCTAGTATTCCAGGAAGATTTAGTATCTACAATGCAGCAGGAGCAATTGCGGTAGCTTCATACTTTGATGTTACTGCAGATGAAATAAGAAAAGCTTTAAAAAACTTAAAAGTGCTTGGAAGAAGCGAACTTGTGCCAAACAAATTAGGTTTAACTATTATGATAGACTATGCACACACACCTTCAAGTTTAGAAAGTATTCTAACAGCGGTGAAATCTTATGCTAAAGGAAGAATAATATGTGCTTGGGGAGTAGGTGGAGATAGAGATGCTGCTAAGAGACCAGTTATGGGAGAAATATCAGGAAGATTAGCTGACTTTACAGTACTAATGTCTGACCAAGTGCGTACAGAAGATCCTTTAAAAATATTAAAAGAGATAGAAGTAGGAATTAAACCAACAGGCAAGCCTTATAAAATTATTGTAGATAGAACAGAAGGAATAAGATATGCAATTTCAATTGCTAAACCAGGAGATATAATAGTAATCCCAGGCTTAGGACATGATTTATATCTAGAAAAAAATGGAGTAAAATATCCATACAATGAAAGAGAAGTAATACACAATATAATTGAAGAAATGATAGCTTCTGGAGAGAGAAAGGAAGTAAAGGTATAAAGAATTAAAACACATACAAATAAAGTATGTGTTTTTCTATCTAAAAATCTTGAAAAACATAGTGTAAAATGATATAAATATATAAAAGTTAGAAATAATAATTTATTTCTAACTAAATAATAATCATATGGAGGAAAATATGATTAAGATAAATGAAAATTTTTTAAACTTACAAGAAAGCTATTTGTTTTCAACTGTAGCTAAAAAGGTTTCTGAATTTAGCCTTAAAAATCCAGACAAAAAAATTATAAAATTAGGAATAGGTGATGTTACAAGACCTATAGTGCCAGCTGTTATAGAGGCAATGCACAAAGCGGTAGAAGAAATGTCTACAAAAGAAAATTTTAAAGGATATGGACCAGAACAAGGTTATGAGTTCTTAAGAAAGAAAATTGTAGAAGATTACCAAAAAAGAGGAATAGACCTTAAAATTGATGAAATATTTGTATCAGATGGTGCAAAATGCGATTGTGGAAATATTGTAGATATATTTGATATTAATAATAAAATAGCTATAACAGATCCTGTATACCCAGTGTATTTAGATACGAATGTTATGAGTGGAAGAAGTGGAAAATATAATGAAAATACTGGGAAATACGAAAATATAGTATATATACCAGCTACTGCTGAAAATAACTTTATACCAGAGCTTCCAAAAGAAAGGGTAGATGTAATTTATCTATGTTTTCCAAATAATCCAACAGGAACAACCTTATCTAAAAAAGAACTAAAAAAATGGGTAGAATATGCTAAAGAAAATAAAGCTATAATTTTATTTGATTCTGCATATGAAGCTTTTATTTCAGAGGAAGATGTGCCACATTCTATTTATGAGATAGAAGGGGCTAAGGAAGTAGCAATAGAATTTAGAAGTTTTTCTAAAACAGCAGGTTTTACAGGTGTAAGATGTGCATATACAGTTGTTCCAAAAGATGTATGTGGATATACTTCAAATGGTGAAGAAATTTCTTTAAATAAGTTATGGAATAGAAGACAATGCACAAAATTTAATGGAGTATCTTATATAGTACAAAAAGGTGCTGAAGCAGTTTATACAGAAGAGGGTCAAAAGCAAATAAAAGAAAATATCGCTTATTATATGGAAAATGCTAAAATAATAAGAGAAGGACTAAAAAAAGCAGGATATACAGTATTTGGTGGAAAAAATGCCCCATATATTTGGCTTAAAGTTCCAGAAGGATTAACTTCTTGGGAGTTTTTCGATAAACTTTTAAAAGAAGTATATGTAGTTGGAACTCCTGGTGTTGGTTTTGGTCCAAGTGGAGAAGGATATTTTAGATTAACTGCTTTTGGAACAAAAGAAAGTACTGTAGAAGCAATGGAAAGAATACAAAAATTAAAAATTTAAAAATATTGGAGAAAAATATGTTTTTTGTTAATCCAGAATATGTAGTTGCTTTGTATAATGTAAATAATTTAAAAGATTTATTAACAGATAAAATCGTTGAAAAAGATTATCTTATAAATTACTATTGTAAAAATCTAAAAATTGATTATATGCTAAAAATAGGAGCTTTAGAATATAAAAAGCTTATTGCACAAAATAGAGTAAAAAAAATAAAAAGAAAAATAGAACTAATAAATTCTCTAGAATTTTTTAGGGAAGAAGAAATAGATGAGCTTTTAAAAAAAGAATTTGAAGAAAATAATAAACTAGAAAGAGAAATGTTTTTAGATGTAAATATGGCTATAGAATATAGTTTAAAAGATAATCTAAGTGATGAAGAAATAGAAGATCTAAATGTAACTTACTCTGTTTTAGTACGCAGTTGGAATCCAATTTTAAATACGGAATTATCAGAAAGAAAAATAAATTTATATAAAGAAGCTGAAAAAGCATATTCTGAAGGAAATATAAAATTACTAGAAAGATATGTAAATATAGTAGATGAAGATGAAATAATCGAGCAAGGAGAAATAAAATATTTACAAGAAAAAGAAAAAAAATATCAAAAATTACTAGGAGAAGCAGAAGAAGTTCTAAGAATAATAAAAAATAGTTTTCCATATACAGAAAAAGATTTATTAATAGAAGAAAGAGAAACAAGAAAAAGAAAAGATAAAATCAATAAAGAGACACAAGAACTAGAAGAAGAGATTAAAGTTTTAGAAAAGGATTTATCTAAGTTATTGAAAGATAAAAAATAATTGAGATTTTTTAAAGTGAATGTAAACAAAAAATAATATTACAATAAGTAAATTAAGTATTGCACAAACAATAAGTTAATGCTATAATAAGATTAGTATATTATAAAGGAAGGTAAGTATGAATCAAATTTTAGTTTCGGAAAAATTGTATATTACACCAGAGCTAAAAAAGAAGAAAAGAATGTACAAAATAGACTTCTTTATTTCTGTTTTTTTGGTATGTATTTTATTTTCTTATTATATATATGCTGAATACGATAAAAACAAAAGCGAAGAAGAATCTCAAGAAGTTT